>JAAZMA010000336.1 GCA_012799055.1 Tissierellia bacterium | reverse complement strand
GCTGCTTTAAATCCTGCAAATCTAACAGCTTTTTCATGGTCGTGTTGTTTTAGTCCATCTACAGGTTCACAAATTAATACAACATTGTTTATTTTTGAAAATGGTGTATAATCTGCTCCTGGTCCTGTCATGTCTACTATACCTTCTTGGAAACCTACTATTTTACCAGTTGTCATTACTGCACAACCCTTTAAAACATTAGTTTTCCCTGAACCAACAACATCCACCTTGGATAATATACCTGGAAAAACTCCTCCTGGTCCTTCAACCTTAACTCTAGGTTCTACTACATCTTTAACAGGAGTAATTCTTACTTTTTCACCAGGTCTTGCAATGTCTACATCTACTTCTTTTAGATGTTCATCTTCTTTGATTAATGCTATTAATTCTTCCTTATTTACATAAAGCACTCCATTTTCAATTTTGGTTTCATTGCCAAATTGAACGTCATTAATAAGCACATGGCCTAATTCCAGACGCATAAGTTCACCTCCCCTTATTTTTAAAGCTATCTATTTTAATTCTGGGCAAAGCCCAGAATTAAAACCATAAATTATGCATATTTTTTAACCATTTCTTCTACAGCTGATGCTGTAGCTTCAGATTCTGCTAATCTTTCTACTTCTTCTCCATCTTTGTATATGATTATTGCTGGCAATCCCATTACTTTTTGTCCTATGGCTAATCTTCTTGCCTTTGTAATGTCTAGTGAGCAGAATTTTATCTTATCACCATATTCTTCTGCTAATGCTTCAACATGGGGCATTAAAGCTTTACATGGCTCACATGTTGGTCCCCAATAATCTACTAAAACATAACCTTCTGCATTTTTAACTTCTTCCTCAAAATTCTTTCTGTCTAATTCTACCATTTTAGTCCCTCCTTAAATTTATTTTAAAATTTTATTTTTATTTACTTTCCATATTCTGTTCCTTCTAAAAAATCAATATACTTTTCAGCTTGAACTGCTGCAATAGCACCATCTGCTGTGGCAGTTACTACTTGTCTTAAGGATTTAACTCTACAATCTCCTGCAGCAAATACTCCATCTATATTAGTTTTCATATCTGCATCTGTTACAATATATCCATTTTCCATATTTATTTTTCCTTCAAACAAGTCAGTAGCTGGAACAAATCCAATAAATGGGAAAATTCCAAAAGTACCATCATCTTCATGGGCAACAATTTCTGTTAATTCTCCAGTTTTAACATTTTTCACTACCATAGATTCTACTATTCCATCACCTTTAATTTCTTCTACTACTGAATCCCACATAAATGCCATTTTATCATTGGCAAATGCCTTTTCTTGAATAGATTTTGCAGCGCGAAGTTCATCTCTTCTATGAACAATAGTAACTTTTCTTGCAAATTTTGTTAAATACATTCCTTCTTCTACTGCTGTATCTCCTCCACCAATTACATATACTTCTAAATCTTCAAAGAAGGCTGCATCACAAGTGGCACAATATGAAACTCCTCTACCAGTTAATTCTTTTTCTCCTGGACAACCTATAAGTCTTGGATTAGCACCTGTTGCTATTATTACAGTTTTTGCTTGATACTCTCCTTTTTCCCCTTTAAGTACTTTTATCTTTTCATCTAGATTTACTTCTTTAATGGTGTCTAATATGGTTTCTGTACCAAATTCTTTGGCTTGTTCTTCCATTCTAGCAATTAAAGATGGGCCAGTGGCATTTTCTACTGAGCCTGGATAGTTTGCTACTTCATCAGTTGAAACTATTTGTCCTCCAGCCTTTTCTTTTTCAATAATTAAAGTGTTTAGTCTGGCTCTAGATGCATATAGTCCTGCTGCTAAACCTGCAGGCCCTGCTCCTATAATGATTACATCGTAAATCATGTTTTTTCCTCCCTTGGGTATAATATTATTATGATAAGATTTAAATGTAGAAACTTTGTAGAAACTTTGTAGAGACTTTTGCTCAAACTCTAAACCATGGTGAAGTTTTAGAACTATTAAATTCTATATTTGCTCTACTATAATAATAATAAATAATTTAAAATAATACAAGTTTCGTTAAATAATATACTCATACAGTTATATTTTACCCATATATATTATTTTTAAAAATCAATTTTTTAATAGTCCTTTAAAACCTTATCACCGCCTTAAGATACAAAAACAGAGTAGAAGGCAATTGCCTTCTACTCTGTTATAAACCTGAGAGTTTCCCCATTAAATGGATTGCTCCTTCGGTGCATTTGCTTTTCAGAGTTTCGTCAAAATACGGTCCTTTTGCCTGAGATCGTCGTTATAAAAGGGCTAGCTTTATAACTTATTCCTTCGGCGCCAAAATTGGTCTCTCCCGCATTTCTCATCCGGTAATATATGGTATGTTATTTTTTTCACATTTCGATTATATTATAATATATAAATTTAATAATGGCAATACTTTTATTAAAAATTTTTATATATATTTATATTATTTATATTTATCTATTACATAAAGAGCTATATTAAAGGAATGGTCTGATACCCTTTCCAAATTACTTAATATATCTAAAAATACTACTCCAGAACTAGGATTACATTGAAACTTATTTAATCTTTCTATGTGATTAAATCTATATTCTTCTTCCAATAAATCCACTTCTTCTTCTAATTTTAATGCTTCTTTTGCTATATTATAATCATTGTTTTCAAAAGCTTCTAAAGACTTTTTAAAGACTTTATGAGATTTAGAGAATATATTTTCATACTCCTCCATAGCTTCATCACTAAAATCCAGTCTATCTTCTATAGCTATTTGAGACAGTTCTGCAATATTTTCTGCATGATCCCCTATTCTTTCTATATCATTAACTAAATTAAATAATATATTTACCTGTCTATGTTGCTCGTCAGTTAAAGGAGCATTGGAAAGTTCAACTAAGTATTCAATAATATCTTTTTCCAATCTATTTATAACTTTTTCTTGTGAAAATACCTCTGAAGTATATTTTTCACTTTTAGTTTTAAAGGCTTTTGAGGATAAAAGTAAATTGTTTTCTACTATGGCACCCATTCTCATTACCTCTTTTGTAACCTGGCCAAGAGCTATGGATGGAGTTTCTATAATTCTTGGGTCTAAATATTTTGCTCCAATTTCTATTTCTCCATCTTCTCCAGGTACTAATTTTTCAGCTGTCCTTACAAGTAGTCCTGCAAAAGGAAGTTGTATTATTACATTGACAATATTAAATAGTGTGTGAGCATTTGCAATTTGTCTTTGAATATTATTAGGAGAAATTTTTAAAACTATAGCCTCTACAGGTGCTCTTAGAATAGTCATAAAAAGCAAAGTTCCCATTAAATTAAATAAAAAGTGAATTATAGCTGCTCTCTTTGCAGTTTTATTGGTTCCAATGCTAGAAATTAGTGCTGTAGTTGTGGTTCCAATATTGTCCCCAAATAATATGGGAAATGCAATATCTAAAGATATTAGTCCTTGAGATGCCAAGGCTTGTAATAATCCTATGGATGCAGAGCTAGATTGAACTATAGTAGTAAGTCCCATTCCTACTAATATTCCTAAAAACGGATCTTTTAAACCTATCATTATATTGGAAAATACAGGATTACCAACTAAGGGTTTTAACCCACTACTCATCATATCCATTCCCATAAATAGAATTCCAAAACCTATGAGAATTTCTGCAGTATCTTTATGTTTTTTTCTAGAAGATATAAGCCACATGGCAACTCCAATAATTACTGCCAATGGGGCATAGGCTACTAAATCAAATGCAATTAATTGTGCAGTTATGGTTGTACCTATATTGGCACCCATTATTACTCCCACAGCTTGAGTTAAATCCATAAGCCCTGCATTTACAAATCCAATTACCATAACTGTAGTTGCTGAACTAGATTGAATTATCATTGTAACTAATGCCCCTACAAGTACACCCATAATTCTATTATTAGTAAGTATTTCTATTAGCCTTTTTAATCTTTCTCCAGCTGCTTTTTGAAGACCCATGCCCATTAAATTCATTCCATAAAGAAACAGGCCTAGTCCACCTAGTACTGGTATTGCAATCTCCATTTCCATCCTCCTAATTCCCATGATTTGTTATTTATGTCCTTTTTACTAAATATAAGCTAAATTTAATTTAATAATATCATATATTTTTCATTCTAAGTAGGGAAAATTTAATTGCCTTAAAGCTTCAAATAATATAATATTAACTGAATTTGCTAAGTTTAATGATCGTTTAGATTGTTTTTTCATGGGAATTTTAATAGTTTTATCCCAATTGTTATCTAATATATTATCAGGTAATCCTTTGGTTTCTTTTCCAAACACAATAAAGGAATCTCTAGTAAATTCTATATTAGTATAAATATTTTTTCCCTTTGTAGTAGCATAAAAAAAACTTTTATCTGGATATTTCTCTATTAATTCTTTAAAATTTTCATAATAATTTATTTCCACTAGATGCCAATAATCTAAACCTGCTCGTTTTAAATATTTATCCTCAACAGAAAAACCTAAAGGCTTAACTAAATGTAATATTGTGTTAGTTAAGGCACAAGTCCTTGCTATATTCCCCGTGTTTTGAGGTATTTCTGGTTCTACTAATACTATATTTAATGCCATATGTTTACCTTCTTTCTAGGAATTTAATACATATTTTTCAATGGCCTTTGCCACCCCATCTTCGTCATTAGTATGAGTTACTAAATGAGCATGTTTTTTTATTATACTATCTCCATTTTCCATGGCTATTGATAATCCTGCTGTTTTAAACATGGAAACATCATTTTCATTGTCTCCTATGGCTACAATTTGAGATTTATCAATATTTAGTTTATTACATAAATACTCTAAGGCATTTCCTTTGGAAACTCCTTCATTCATAATCTCTACATTATTGTGCCAAGAACTAGATACATTGATACCTTTTATAGAGTTTAATTCTTTTCTAAAATTTAATAATTTGCCCTTATCATCGTCTACAAATACAAACTTATAAATATTTGGCTTTTTAGTCTCTATGGTTTCAATTACATTTTCTATTACTTCTACCTCTATCCCCTGCTCCCCTAAACTGTCTAAATAAGAAGAGTAATCTTGAACAATGCCTTCCTGTGGTATTTTAGTATAATAGGTATTTCTATCATAAAAATGAAAATGTATATTTTGTTTGTTTCCTAACTCTACTATTTCTTTGCTAGCATCTATTTCTAATTTACTTTCATAGATAATATTATCTTTACCTTTAGAAGTAATAATGGCACCATTACAGGCTATTATTGGATTGCCTAAATTTAAAGATTTAGCATAATAATATGCTGAAGGAAGTATTCTGCCAGTGGTTAAGACCACATATATCCCCTTTTCCATAGCCTTATATAGTGCCTTGGCATTCCTCTTAGATATTTGATTTTGGCTATTTAACAAAGTTCCATCCATATCAATTGCAATTAATTTGTATTTCATTATTACCCTCCTCTTGTATTTCCAAGGATAATATATCATATAGATATAAATAGTCAATACAGAAATAATTTTGAAAACCTTTTCATTTAAAAATATAAACAAATCTTATTTCACTACAATAAGATTTGTTTATAAATATCACTTTAATTTAATTATTTTGTATTTAATCCTATGACAAAAACTATTACCTTTTTATGAAGATTAATAATGAAAATATAATTTTTCTTTAAAGACTTTCTCGAGTAAGTCTCCACTGTTCCCTAGCCATGGTTTCAAGGGCCTTGTTAAATTGTAAATCTGGATTGGAGATAACTGTATTAAACCATTTTACAGCTTTATCTTTGTTTCCTAATCTTCTATTTATTTCTCCTATTAAATAACTTAATCTTAATTGGTCCATATTGGTACCTATAAGACTTTCATTATAGTAAGCATCTTCATATAATTCTTTTGTTAATTCTAAAAATCTGTATTCTTCCTTATCTTTTTTCATTCTATATAACCAAGCAATATTTAAACATAGAGAACCTAGTTCTATTTTTTTATATTTCAATAGTTCTCCTATATATAGAGCTAGTTTGTGGCTTTCTATTCCATCCTCTATATCCCTAATATCTCCATATGATCTTTTATTCCATTTAGCACTTATTTTATCTAAAATAATCTTTCTATCTTCCTGACTTAATTCTTTATATTTGTCTTCTGTAGCTGAATAACCACAATTGGGACATACAAAAATATTATATACTAAAGGATTTATATCCTCATAATAAGATAAAAAGTCTTCATCTCTTTTAATTAAGCGTAATTTAGAAAATCTAACCTTTTTAGAAGAAAATTCATTATTACAAACTGGGCAGGTGATTTCCTTATGGTACAATAAATTAATTTTGGTCATTTAATCCCTCCAATTAGTCTTCATTATCTTCCTCAGTATCTTCTGTATTATTAACTTCTTCACTAGTTCCTTCTCCAATTATATAAATATGTTTTCGTGGTTTATAAAAGTCCTTTGTAATTAATGTTCTATTGACTACTTTACCATTTTTAATTATGGATTTATAAGTATTTACTTTGTATCCAGTTCTTCCTTCCTGAAATACTTCTTTTGTTCCAGGTTTTAAACTTTTGTCTACTACAATTTCTTCTTCAGGAAGTATTTCTTCTATTATTTCTGAATCAAGACTTACATTATAGTTTTTAACATTTTTATCCCCATAAATATATATATGGATTCTGTCCCCTATTATTTTAGAATCTATATATATGGGAAAATCAAAATCATTTCTAAATTTTAAATCTAATACTCCATAAGCTACTGCTGCATCTTGACCAAGGGGTACATATTTAATAGGTATAGAATGATGTGACCTTTCTAATATGGTTAAATCAGCCCTTAAAAGTGCGTTATAAAGTGTAGTAGAAGTTTGACACACTCCGCCGCCAGTGTCTGGTACAAATTCTCCTTTAAATATTACATTGGCTTCTTTGTATCCTGCTGCCTTAGATCTGGGACCTGTGGTGTTGTTAAAAGATACAGTTTCACCTGGCATAATAATGTCCTTGCTTAAGGACTTTGAAGATAGTCGAATATTTTCTATTCTCTCCTTAGTACTTCCTTTAAAAGAGGTAGAAAATTCTCCAATAACTCCATTTATCCTTCCTAAAAGTTCTTTGGTTCTAGATGGCATTATTTTTTCTATTGGGATTTCAATGGGAGATAAATCATTTATATTGTTATTTATTAATCTTGTTAATTCTTCTTCATTTACTTTTTTACCTATTGTCTCTTCTGTTACTGTTATTTTGCCATTGTTAAAATTAAATTGTGCATCTGCCATTTCTACATTAATTTCTTCAGCAATTTCATTGACTATAGAATCTATTTTTGTCCTATCATAATGGGCGTCTAAAGGGATACTTACTCCAGTTTTTTTGACAGAAATTATTTCTTTAACCCTATTTATTATATTTCCTTCTCTACCTATGGAATAGGCCTTATCTATTGCCTTATTGTAATCATAATAATAGCCTAATTCTCTTAAATTAATATTGTACTCCCTATTATCTCCATAAATTTTCATATTTTTATTGTCTAATTCTTTTTCATTTTTATTTTTTATTAAATCTAAGGCATCTTCTTTAGTCATTAAACTAATGTCCATACCATCTACTATTATTCCTTCATATAAAAGTTCTGTATTTAGAACAGTATAGTAGCCATATGCTCCTAGACCTAGAATAATAATAAATAAAATAATTACAATAAATACAATAATTAAGCCTTTCTTTTTCTTTTTCATTCTAGACCTCCACAATGGAATTTATATTTTATGTATATTAATTGTCCCAGTATATTTCAATTTGGTCTCCATTTTTAATTTCTGCCAAATATTCTGCATTTTCTCCATTTACTTTTAATATAAGTTTCCCTCTAGGTATTGATAGATCAAAATCAATGTAATCAAATATATCTACAAATATAAATTTATCTTTATTATATTCTATGGTTTTTTCTTCTCCATTTATAATTAAATTTATATTTTTTTTAGGAATAAAATATATTTCATCCTTAGGATTTAATTTTACATTATTATTTATCTGTTTTCCATTAATTAAAATATCTTGTAATTTAATATCCTGTTCTAAATACTCAAGTAAGTCAAATAAATTATCTATTTCTTCTAATTCTATATTATCTCCCTCATCTATTCTAGGATTTCCATATACTATTTTACCATTTATTTTTATATGTGTAATTAAATTTATTTCTTTATGATTAAATTTTATTATTTTTTCTTTTTTAATTATATCGTAAAGACAAGGGCTTCTTTTTTCTCCTTTTGTACCTTCAATAATATTTACAATATCTCCATCTTTTAATAATGTATTTAAATCTCCATTTTGATTATTTACATATATTTTTGCAGCTTCTCCTTTACTACCCATTAATACTTGCCTTTTCCCATTTAAATAATAGACAAAATCTTCTCCTGATTTAGGTATTAGTTTTCTAGGATTATATCCTGTTAATACTAATAGATCTGAAACTTTAGCAATATCTGTGTTAAACAATCTAATTTCTTCTCCATTAAATTCTATTTGTAAAAAGTTTTTATACTTCTCACTTGCTCCTTCCATGGCAATGCCAATTGGAGTAATTATATCTGGTCCTTTTATTTTATCATTTATCCCATTTATATTTTCAATAAAGCTAGTATCTCTAATGGATACTCTTTCCTTTGGTAAACCAATATTATTAGCTAAAATCTCCTTTAATCCAGGCATTTGACTACTGCCTCCAATGAGAAACACTGCAGCAGGAGGTTTCCCATTATATTCTATTATTTTTTCAGCAATCTCCATAGATATTTGAACTAAAGTTTCTTTTATATCTTCTACTATTTCTTTAGAACTTAGCTTATATTCCATACCTACTACATTTGTAAATTCCTGAAATTCTTCTTTACAAAGATTTATTTTTAATGCTTCAGCTTGGTTGAAATCTAATAGATATTTTTTAGATAAAGCCTCAGTAATCTCATCTCCAGCAGTGGAGGTCATGGCATAGGCCATTATATTTCCATCTTTTGTAATAGCAATATCTGATGTACCTGCACCAATATCCACTAAAGCTAAATTTAATAATCTTAATTCCTCTTTAATGGCCACATTAATTGCAGCTATTGGCTCAAGGGTAATATTTCCCACTTCTAAGCCAGATTTAGATATTACAGAATAAAGCCCTTCTATAACTATTTGGGGTAAGAAAGTGGCCAATAAGCTAACTCCTATCTTGTCCCCTCTATGCCCTTCTAAACTACTCATAATATTATCTTCTAAATAGTATTCAATTACAGAATAGCCTATGCTATAATATTTAAATCTGTTCCCATCTTTACCACCATTTATCTCTTCTTGAGCTTTTTGAACTCCCTCTAGTTCCAGTACTTCTACTATTTTTCTATCTATTTCTGTAGTAGGGTCTATTTCTTTATCAACTCTTACTTTACAAGTTTTTAAAGATCTACCTGCTGCTGCAATAGAGGCTTTGTTAAGGCTTGTACCTATTTCTTCCTCTAATTCTTCTTTAATTTCCTTAACAATTTTAGTTACTTCTTCAATATTATGAATTTGGCCATCATACATATTTCTTCTACTGTGTTCTTTTATGGAATAGGCTAATATATTAAATTTTTCATCTTCCGTATATTCCCCTACTATTCCTATAATGGTTCTAGTACCTATATCTAGAGAAAACACTAAATCATTATCTAAAACCCCTATTTCTTTCATATTAACAACCCCTTTAATCTTAAATCTCCACTTCTTTATAATATAAACAATAATTGGTTAATGGGCATTCATTACACAATGGCCTTCGAGCCTTACAAACTCTTCTACCGTGAAAAATTAGGAGATGATGAGCCTTTGACCACATATTTTTATCTATATTGTCCATTAAATCTTTTTCAGTGTCTAATACATTTTTACTATTAGCTAAGCCTATTCTATTGGATACTCTAAAAACATGGGTGTCTACTGCTATAGCCGGTACTCCAAAGGCATTACTAAGTACCACATTGGCGGTTTTTCTCCCTACACCTGGAAGTGTAATTAATTCTTCCATTGTATCAGGTACTTGCCCATTAAATTCTTCAATTATTTTTCTTGAGGTAGCTAAAATATTTTTACTTTTTACTTTATAAAATCCACAGGATCTAATTTTTTCTCCTAATTCTT
>JAAZMA010000172.1 GCA_012799055.1 Tissierellia bacterium | reverse complement strand
CATAAGAATTTATGTCAGGTTCTGTCAAGGGATGCTTTTCCCCTTGACGGGTTCTGACAGAAATTCTATAATCACAAGGGCAAAATAAATTAAATTATCTCTTGACTTTTAATAGCTGGTCTTTAAATTAAGAATTGTTTTCTCTCAATTACAATTATATCTTAATTTATTTTTGAGGATTTTCTATTTTTATCGTATCACTGGAAACTTGTATAATATGATTAAAGTTTAATATATTATTTTCTTTCCTATCCTCCAGTTGCCATCATTACGCTTATAGATAAAGACTCCCATTAGAACCGAAGATATGTTACTCTTTAGCTCCAGCTTCTCATGAATGTTCTAAGTTTATGAAATACAATATGCTACTAATATCTTAGGAGTTGACTTTCTAAAGAATGTCCTTGTTTTTAAAACTAAGCAGATTATTATCCCAATTAATCTTATGCAACTAAAATTTATATTGCCTCTTCCGATTCATATAAATGCCACTCTATCATCCCATCCCCCCATAGTACTCGTCCTTTATGTTAATAATACCTGCTAAATATATAAATATCAATACAACAATAATGGTATTGACAGTTAATAGTTTTTATGTTAACGTTATGAGATGGTATTAAAATTTTATCCATTAGTCATAAATAAGGTGATTTTATGTACTATAACCTAGAAGCCTTTGGGAAAAAAATAACCTCTATTCGAAAATCTCATAAGCTTACTAGAAAGCAACTTTCCAAATTATCCTTTGTAAGCGTTGAAACCATTAGAAAAATTGAAACTGGAAAACATATCCCTAGCCATGAAATTCTTGATGACCTATCAGCGGTTTTAAAAATAGACCTTAATCAGCTTCTACTCAAATATAGACTTGGGAATTCCCAAGCTTTTGATGATGTAAAAAATAGAATGGAAGCTAAATTCGATAGAAATGAATATGATACTCTGGAAAAGGAATATGAGGATTTTGATAATTTATTACAATCTACAAAAAATCAGTACCTTCGAAAAATTATTAGACAATTAATGTTGCTTATTAAAGCAGTTATCATTAATCATAAAGAAAACAATCTCACTAAATCTTTAGAGACATTAATAGAAGCCATTTGTATAACTACACCTAATTTCTCCTCCTCTAATTATCAATCTTTCGTTTACAATTCTACTGAAATAAGGATTCTAATGAATATAGCATTATTATTGAGAAAACTAAAGTCTAGAGAGAAAGCAATAGAAATGCTTGAATTCTGTATAGATATGATTGATTCTGATGATGAGATCTATCCTAAACTTTGCCATAATTTATCTGGTATTTATTCACTAACTAAACAATATGATAAGGCTTTAAAATATTCAAATTTAGGTATTGATTATTGTCTAAATAAAAGGGAATATTCTGGATTACATATTTTATATTATGGAAAAGGAATTGCTGAATATAAGCTAGGATATGATGAATATATGGAATCATTAAATAAGGCTATATCTTTTTGTGAAATTTTAGGACAAGAGAAATTCAAAAAAGTAATAATAAATAAATGTAATAAATTTTATGGTATTAAATTATAGCTATAGTCATCTAGAGCTTTTTCCTGTACAATTGCCGACAATAATGCTTTTACTGCTAATAAAAAGGTTGCTGGAGATATTGGATAGATGCTTATAGGTTATTGCAAAAATAAACGATGATAAGCTTATAATAGTTATGATTGACATTAGCCATAGAAAAGATGTTTATAATTTTTAGATAGGTTCCCATGCTAGATAAATTTAAATAAGGAAGGCT
>JAAZMA010000199.1 GCA_012799055.1 Tissierellia bacterium | reverse complement strand
GCTATTTCCTTACCATCAATATTAAATCTAAAGGTATTTAATATCATAGATAATTCATTGGTTTTTTTCCTTATTTCTAAATTTATTTCATTTAATTCTTTGCTTAAATGGAAAGGTTCAAAAGTATTATAGGCTATTTCAATTTTTCTTTTATTTACTGGATCTAAGTCTTTTTCTCTATGTTCTAATATTATTTCATAGTTTTTTTCATCTTGTAAAAAATCTGTAATCTCCTTATAAGCCTTTTCAATTCCAAAATCATAGCCTGTAGTATATTGAACCCAACCTAATCTACTGGCTTTTACTTGTTTTTCTTTTAATTCCTTAAATAGTTCTTCTACTTTTGTTATTGGCACAATAATCATCCTCCTTTTCAAACAGTAAGAATAGTTCTTTTTGTTTCATTTAAAAACATCCTTAGTGTTTTCTAGTATAAGTATTCTACAAATATCTTCTATGTCCTTCTTTTATAGATATTATTTTTAAAATTATGGGGACATCTCCTTTTAAGAAATGTCCCCAATATTAATAAAGTTTTAATCTTTTGTAGTGAAAGGGATAGGTATAGAAAGCATTCAAACAAAAACTGTCCCTATCCTTTAATTAGCATTTTTCTAATTTTATTCCTGTTTCATGGCCATTTAAATCTTGTTTTTCAAAACTATCATCTTTTACTCTTGCAATAGTTAAAGCTAAGGTTTCTGATTTAATAAAGTCTTCATATTCTTTTACAGCTTCTTCTATTTCATCTGAACCATCATAATATATATTTATATTATCTAATACTTCATAGCCATTGTTTTTTCTCATTTGTTGTACTTTAGATATAAATTCTCTAGCATAGCCTTCATTTTTTAATTCTTTAGTTAATGTGGTGTCTAAAATTACAAATAAATTGTTTTCCATAGCCACGTCAAAGCCTTCTTTAGAAGATATATTTACCATTACATAGTCTTTAGAAATTTCTACATCTTCACCTTCTAGATTTAAAGTCAATTTTTCCCCTGATTCTAATTTCTCTACAGTTTCATGAGAGTCTAATTCACCTAGTGCTTTCCCAAAAGCTTTTACCTTTGAACCTAAGACTGGTCCTGCTACTTTAAAATTAGGCTTTAATGAAAAGTTCATAAACTGACTTAAATCCTTTTCAAATACTACTTCCTTTACATTTAACTCTTCTTTTATTAATGGAACTAAATCATCTATTTTTTCTTCATATTTTCCATCTATTAATACGAAATGAAGTGGCTGTCTTACCTTAATTTTGGCAGATTCTCTACTAGCTCTACCTAAGCCAACTAAATCCCTTACTAAGTCCATTTTTTCTTCTAATTCTAAGTCTATTAAATCTTCATTATGCTCAGGATAATATTCTAAATGTACTGACTCCCCATCTGCTAGATTTCTATATAATTCTTCTGCTGTAAAAGGTATAAATGGTGCTACCATTTTACTTATTCCCACTAATATTTCATAGGTAGTATTATAAACTGCTTTCTTGTTTTCATCTAATTCTGTAGACCAAAAACGTCTTCTAGTACGTCTAATATACCAATTAGATAAATCTTCTATTACAAATTCTTGTATAGCTCTTACAGCTCTTGTGAGTTCAAAGATTTCCATATTTTCTCTTACTTCTTTTATTAGACTATTGTATTTAGACAGTATCCATCTATCTATTTCTTCTCTTTCATTATACTCTATGAAAAATTCCCTTGGATCAATATTGTCTGTATTGGCATATAGGGAGAAGAAATTGTAAACATTTCTAATACTTCTAAAGAATTTACTTTCCACTTCCCTTAGTCCATCTTCGTCAAATCTTGTAGGTGTCCATGGTGGAGATACATAGATTAAGTACCATCTTAATACATCTGCACCATATTCATCAAATAATTCAAAAGGATCTACTGTATTTCCTCTAGATTTAGACATTTTCTTTCCATCTTTGTCTAAGACTAAATCATTTACCAATACATTTTTATATGGAGATTTTCCCGTTACAAAGGTGGATATGGCTATTAAAGAATAAAACCAGCCTCTAGTTTGGTCTATTCCTTCACATATAAAATCTGCTGGGAACAGCTTATCAAAATTCTCTTTATTTTCAAAGGGATAATGATGTTGGGCAAAAGGCATTGCACCACTATCAAACCAAACATCTACCACATCTGCTTCTCTATTCATAATACCATTACATTTTTCACATTTAAAATGAACATTGTCTACATAAGGTCTGTGAAGTTCAATATTTTCATCTATATCTTCTATGGCCTTTTCTACTAATTCTTTTCTAGAACCTACTGATGTAGTGTGGCCACAGTCTTCACATCTCCATACTGGAAAAGGAGTTCCCCAATATCTAGATCTTGAAATAGCCCAGTCATTTAAATTTTCTAGCCAGTTTCCAAATCTCTTTTCTCCTACATAATCTGGATACCAATTTACCCCATTATTGTTTTCAATAAGTTGATCTTTTAATTTAGTTATTTCGATATACCAACTAGGTTTTGCATAGTATAGTAGTGGAGTATCACATCTCCAACAGTGGGGATAATTGTGTTCCATCCTTTGTTTTCTATATAGTTTTCCATTTTCCCTTAACCAATCTATTATCTCTGGATCTGCATCCATTACAAATTTACCTTTCCAAATGGTGTCAGTAAATTTCCCCTCATCATCTACTGGTTGAAGTACTGGTAGATTGTATTTTACCCCTGTATTGTAGTCATCTTCCCCAAAGGCTGGTGCAGAGTGAACAATTCCTGTACCATCTTCTGTAGTTACATAATCTCCTAGAGTTACAAAGAAAGCTTTTTTATCTTCATTTACTTTTATAAATGGGATTAATTGTTCATATTCCATATATTCTAAATCTTTTCCCTTATATTCTTCAATTATTTCATAATCTTCTCCTAAAACTCTATCTGCTAATACTTTCCCCACATAATATATTTCGTCATTTTGTTTTACTTTTAAATAAACTTCCTCTGGATTTACAGTTAAACATACATTAGATGGCAATGTCCAAGGTGTAGTTGTCCAAGCTAAGAAATATTCATCTTTGTCTTTTAATTTAAATTTTACTACAACTGTATCTGTCTTTATCTCTGCATAGCCTTGGGCTACTTCATGGGAAGCTAGGCCTGTTCCACATCTAGAACAATAAGGTAGTATTTTATGGCCTTCATATACTAAGCCTTCTTTGAAAAATTTATCTAATATCCACCATACAGATTCTATATAATCATTTTCCAAAGTAATATATGGATTATCCATATCAATTTCATATGCCATTCTACTGGTCATATCTCGCCACAGTTTTTCATATTTAAATACAGATTCCCTACATTGTTTATTAAATTTTTCTATTCCATATTCTTCAATTTCCTGTTTGTTTTTTAAGCCTAATTGTTTTTCTACTTCAATTTCCACAGGCAAACCATGGGTGTCCCAACCTGCTTTTCTCTTTACTTGATAACCTTCCATGGTTTTATATCTACATACTAAATCTTTCAAGGTTCTAGCCATTACATGGTGAATTCCTGGTTTACCATTGGCTGTTGGAGGGCCTTCATAAAATATAAAGGGTTTGTTTTCATCTCTAGTTTCTACTGATTTATGAAGTAGATCTATATCTTCCCAATATTTGGATATTTCCTGTTCCCTTTCACTAACAGGTTTACTTGATAGTTCATTAAATCTTTTCAACTTTTTCATCCTTTCTATATAAAATAAAATCCCT
>JAAZMA010000045.1 GCA_012799055.1 Tissierellia bacterium | reverse complement strand
AGATGAACGTTCAGAACTTTCAGGTATGTACAATGGAGAACCTCAGCACAGTATTGGAATAAGGACAGATGTTTTAGATATTGAGGTATTGTAATCTATAATATATTGAATAATATTATTGGATATACCAATTTTTTCCCTAGCAATTCTAATATTCAAAGAAGAAATGTTTCTTATCGTTTCAATTCCACCACTTCCATACAAAACTTTTCCTCCTATGCCTACTCTATGACCTCCCTTTAATGTAATAAAACCATTTTTTATTTCCTCCTGAAATGCATAAATAGAATAATTACTAATTAATTGAAAAGTCTTATGAATGTAATCAGGTTTAACTAGTAGGGCCTTTTCCACATTTTTGCTTAATTCTCCATCTAGAGAGACAAAATAATTTCCACCTTTTAAATACACATTAAGAGGCATTCCAGTTCTTAATCGTATTTCTTCAATATTTTCTTTGTATTTGTTTTGAATCTTCCCTAAAGGACGGCTTAATTCTAAACAAATATACTCTAAAACATTGTCATATATACTAATACTATCTAATTTCACAACCTGTCCCTCCTTTATATATAAATATGAATAGTTAATATTTTTATGCAAAAAAATAAAGACTTAAAACCATAAAAGGTTTAAGTCTTTTTGAAAAACTATGTTATTCTTCTATATTAAAATCTTCTTCCTCATCATCACAGCAAATTATATCGAAATCTAAGCCTTCAAAATCCTCCTCAAAAGGGTGATAGTCTTCCTCGTCAAAACCATATAAATCATCTTCTACATCATTTAAGTCTTCATCTATATAGCTTACATATTCTTCTAATTCCTCTTGTTCTTCTAATATTTCTTCTATTGCCTCAGCGAAATCATCTAAGGTATCAATTATATGTAGCAATAATTTACCTTCTTTTGATTCCTCTTCAACACCTAACCCTTCAGCCAATCCTCTTAAATAAGCCACTTTTTGATATAAATAATCCATTAAAATCCCTCCTTAAATAATATATTTTTATTATTGCCTATACCCTAGATAAATACTCACCTGTCCTAGTATCTACTTTTACTATATCACCTATGTTTACAAATAAAGGCACATTAACAGTTGCCCCTGTCTCTAATGTAGCAGGTTTTGTTGCACCTGTAGCAGTATCTCCTCTCACTCCTGGTTCTGTGTGAGTTACTTCCAATTCTACAAAATTTGGAGCCTCCACATCAAAGGGTTTCCCTTCATAAAATCTAATAGTAGCATTACTATTTTCTTTTATATAAATAATTGCCTCTTCTACATCTTCCTTGTTTAATGGTAATTGTTCAAAAGTTTCATTATCCATAAAATAATATAGTTCTCCATCAGTATATAGATATTGCATCTCTTTAGTTTCTATTCTAGCCCTTGGATATCTATCATTTGGATTAAAAGTAAAATCCTTAATAGTTCCAGTCATAATATTTTTTATCTTAGTTCTTACAAAGGCTGCACCCTTTCCTGGTTTAACATGTTGAAAATCTACAATTTGATACACATCTCCATCCATCTCAAAAGTAATACCTTTTCTAAAATCACCTGCTGAAATCATTATATTACCTCCCTAACTATTTATCATAAGTTTTAACATATTTAATGCTAACAAATAACTATTATGACCAAAACCAGTAATTTGTCCAGTACATACGGGAGCTATTACAGACTTATTTCTAAAAGTTTCCCGACTATATATATTAGATAAATGTACTTCTATTACAGGAATGGTAATAGCTTCTATAGCATCCCTTATGGCTATGCTATAGTGAGTAAACGCTGCAGGATTAATAATAATTCCATCTATATTATTATCCATAGCGTCGTGAATTTTCTCAATTATTTCCCCTTCGAAATTGCTTTGAAATATAATTACATTAATATTTTCTTCTTTTGCCTTATTTTCAATAATATAATTAATTTCTTCTAAATTAAGCTTACCATATATATTTTTGTCTCTCTTGCCTAATATATCTAAATTAGGCCCATGAATAATAAGTATATTCATCATTATCTTCCTTTTTTTATGACTATTTTATTATATCAGTCCTTAAAACTAAGGACAAGGGATAATAGTTTTAAAAATTTTAATAATTTCATTGCCTATTTCTTCAACAGTTCTATTATCAACTGAAATAATATAATCTCCACTATTAAAATATAAACTTTTTCTTATATTATATATTTCTTCAAGTTTTATTTTTAAATCCCCTTCTCTTAAAAGTGGCCTTTGTTCTTTTGAGGCTTTGGATTTTTTAACATTTTGATATAAAGTATCAATACTACCATTTAAAAAAAATATTATTCCCTTTCTTTTCAATATTTCAATATTTGTAGGGTTTAATACTATTCCTCCACCTGTAGATATAATAATATCTTCTTTTCTAGATAATGAATTTATCACAAGCTTTTCTAATTCTCGAAAATACCCTTCTCCATAATTATCAAATATATATTCTATATTTTTCCCAGTATTAGATACTATTATATCATCAGTATCTAAAAAAGTTTTGTTTAATTTATCGGCTATATACTTTCCCACTGTAGATTTCCCAGAACCACTCATACCTATTAATACTATATTCTTCAAACTAGTCACCTTCCTGATGATGAGGATTTTTACTAACCGTTTCTATTGCTTTAGCAACTTCTTTAGTTATATCTACATCAAATT
>JAAZMA010000198.1 GCA_012799055.1 Tissierellia bacterium | reverse complement strand
GACGATTTACTTCCCATAGCAGGCTCCATAAAAGCTAGGGGAGGAATATATGAAGTATTAAAATACGCAGAAACTCTAGCTATAAATGAGGATTTACTTACAATAAATGAGGATTATTCCATATTAGCACAAGATAATTTTAAAAACTTTTTTTCCAATTATACTATACAAGTGGGTAGTACTGGAAATCTAGGCTTAAGTATAGGAATAATATCTGCAAAAATTGGATTTAAAGTAAAGGTGCATATGTCTAAGGATGCAAAACAATGGAAAAAGGATTTATTGAGAAGTAAAGGTGTGGAAGTAATAGAGTATTTATCAGATTATTCTAAAGCAGTGGAACAGGGAAGAAAAGAATCAGAAAATGACCCTAATAGCTATTTTATAGATGATGAAAATTCCAAAGATTTATTTTTAGGATATGGTGTTGCTGGTTTAAGAATTAAGGAACAATTGGAAAAAATGAATATAATAGTAGATGAAAATCATCCTTTATTTGTGTATTTACCCTGTGGTGTAGGTGGTGGTCCAGGTGGAGTTACCTATGGATTAAAACTTGTATATGGGGACAATGTACATTGTTTCTTTGCAGAACCAACCCATTCTCCTGCTATGTTATTGGGACTTATGACAGGGCTTCACGATAAAATCTCTGTAGAGGATTTTGGAATAGACAATAAAACAGAAGCAGATGGCTTAGCAGTAGGTAGACCTTCCTCCTTTGTAGGAAAAATAATGGACAAGATACTATCTGGAATATTTACCATAGAGGACAATAAATTGTACAAATTTTTAAAAGCCTTAGCCATTGAAGAAAATATATATCTAGAACCCTCAGCATTGGCAGGATTTTTAGGACCTGTACTAATATCTGGAAAAGAGGGAGAAGATTATTTAAGGAAATATAATATATTTGAAAACAAAGATAATATTACCCATATATGCTGGGCTACAGGGGGTTCTTTGGTTCCTGAAAATATTATGGAAGAATATATTAATAGGGTATAGGAGATGAAAGATATGGAATTTAGAAAAACTATAGAATCTGATATAGAAAGTATTATGAAAATAATAAAACAAGCCCAAAACTATCTTAGAGAACAGGGAATTGACCAATGGCAAAATAATTATCCCAATAAATGGGTCATAAAAAAAGATATAGACAATAATAATTCCTATGTATTATTAAAAGATAATATAATCATAGGAACAGTGGCAGTTATTTTTGATGGAGAAAAAACTTATAATACTATTTATAATGGCCAATGGCTAAGTAATGGGGAATATACCACAATTCATAGATTAGCTGTGGATTCTAATTATAGGGGAAGTGGGATTTCTTCATTAATTTTAAAAAATATAGAAAAAATGTCCCTAGATAGGAAAATATTCAGTATTAAAGTAGATACCCATAGAGGTAATATGCCAATGCAATATTTTTTAAAAAATCATGGTTTTAAATACTGTGGAATTATTTATTTAGAAGATGGAAATGAAAGATTGGCTTTTGAGAAAAGTTTGGCCTTAAATGAATAATTTTTAATGACTAATAAACTAGATTCTTCACTGCGTTCAGAATGACAATAATATATGTTTAAGATGATAATCAAAGTGTCATTCTGAGCGTAGAGAAGAATCTATAAAAATTCCATAGGATTGTATAATACCATTTATTATGAACTTGCAAGTGCTTCACTAGTTTCACTTATTATTCCTTTCAAGAACCAATCAGTATAAAATTTTCTTTTTATAGTATATCTTTGTTCTTCGTCGGAGATATTGTTTTCTTTAAAATACATTAAAATATTAAACATAGATGTGGAATAAATATAGAATATAAAGTCAAGATCTACAGAAGTCTTTATTTTTCCTGAGTCCTGTAGTTCTTTTAGCTCTTCCATTACATCTTTGTTTAATTCTTTACTATATTCACCAAAATAAAATTTCATCATAACCTCTACAGGAGCCCTATACCAAGTGCGATTAAATTCTATTTCTTTTGGTGTACATATTTCTTCCAATGGGGTAGAATCATCCTCCATTAGAAAATAGTTTATATTTTCTTTTGCTTTATTATATATTTTCTTTTCTATATTACTCATTAAATATAAATATAAATCATCTTTATCATGAAAATATTGGTAGAAGCTACCTATGGATATACCCGCCTTTTTTGTGATGGTTCTAATATCTACATCTTCATAATCCATATTGATAAATATATCATAGGCTGCATTAATTATCCTTTCTTTTTTGTCATCTGGTAGATTAAAAAACGTTTGCTTAGGCATATTAGACCTCCTTTGGGCTAGGGACTATTGTTATTACAGTTACTATTTTTTATTTGCTAGGAGACGGACTAAACCATGTACTCAACCCTAAGCATAATAATCAAAGGGGTGAATAAATGTGGAAACAATTTTAGATTTAAAAAATTTCAATGTAACTTATATAAATAAACATAAAAGTGTATATGCAGTAAAGGATGTTAGTTTTGAAATATATAAAGGAGATTCTCTAGGTATTGTAGGAGAATCTGGTTCTGGGAAATCCACTTTAGCCATGGGAGTATTAAAGCTTTTGCCTAAAGATGGTGCCCAAATTTCAGGAATTGCTAATTTTTTAGGGAAAGATTTAACCAAATTATCTGAAGAAGAGATGAAAAAAATTAGATGGAATGAATTATCTGTAATATTCCAAAAATCTATGAACTCCTTATCTCCTGTTCATAGAATAGGGACTCAGGTGGAAGATATTTACCATGTTCACAAGCCAAAGGCTACTAAAGAAGAAATAATGGATAGATTTGCATATCTATTGGATTTAGTTAATTTATCTGACAGAGTGTACAATTTATATCCCCATGAATTATCTGGTGGTATGCTTCAAAGAGTATCCATAGCCATAAGTTTAATTCACAATCCAAAACTTCTAATAATGGACGAGGCTACTACTGCTTTAGATGTGGTAACCCAAGGCCAAATATTAGAGGAAATTTCTAGAATGGAAAAAGAGTTGGATATGACTCGAATTATGATTACTCACGATATGTCTGTAGTGGCTACATCTTGTAATAAAGTGGCAATTATGTATGCAGGAGAGCTAATGGAGATAGGATATGTGAAAGATGTATTAAAAACTCCATTCCATCCTTATACAAAAGGTTTATTGTCTTCATTCCCATCTTTAAAGGGAGAAAGGGAAAAATTAGAAGCAATACCTGGATTTTT
>JAAZMA010000294.1 GCA_012799055.1 Tissierellia bacterium | reverse complement strand
TTTAATGGCCTTTATATTAGGCCTACCAGCTAATGAGATTGTTATTCCTATTTTAATTATGAGCTATATGTCTAAGGGATCTATGTTAGAATTAGATAGTCTAGCTGAAATGAAACAACTATTTATAAGCAATGGTTGGACTTGGTTAACGGCTATTTGTACCATGTTGTTTACACTTAATCATTGGCCTTGTGGTACCACCCTTTTAACTATACGAAAAGAAACTCAAAGCTGGAAATGGACCTTGATATCTTTTTTAATTCCTACAATTACAGGTATTATTGTATGTTTTATAGTTGCTCAAAGTGTAAGACTTTTTGGATAAACAACTAAATATCTTAATTAATCACAAATACTTCAAATACTGTTCTCTAATTATTAATCCATTGAAAAAGATTACAAAATCTTCTTCAATGGATTAAGTACTATTTGACTTTTAAAAATCAAATTATCCCTTTCATCAATTCCTTCCATATATATTTTATTTGAATTAATTTCAAATGTATCTTTATAAATATTAATAGTATCCCCTGGCAAAGCTTCATTGCTATAGCTTATTTCAATAGACTTAATATTGAATTTTTTATGTTCTTCTAAACTAAAACTATCCATTATGAAATTTAAATACTTTGCATTGTTTAAATGTTCATTAATATCAATATCACTATATCTAACGGTTCTTTTATAAGCAATTTCTAATTGCCCCTTAGACTTTAAATTGCCTAGTTTGCAATCAATGGCTCTTTCTTTTATTGTGGGAGGATAGCCTGTAAAAACTGATTTAGTCTTCCTTAATTTTCTAGATTCTAAATCTATAACTACCCAAGTAGAAACTGCTTTTACTAATATATTTCCTTCTTTGTCTTTTATTAAAAAATCTCTATCAAATCCTATTCTACCAGGTTCTTGTGGCCAAGTTTCTACAGTAATTATATCCTTCCACTTTGGATATTTAATTATATCTACTCTTATTCTAACTAATACCCATATAACCCCATATTGTTCATACAGTACTTTTCTTCCCATACCAAGATTTTCTGCATGAAGGCCTGCAATATCCTGAAAATATGTAAATATTGAACTTAATTTTAAATTTCCTTTAAAATCCACATGATTTAAATCCACTTTATAATCTTTTTTATATAATGGTGTTGGTTTCATTTTATTCCCCCTGTTCATTTATTTTATATTTATCTTAAGTTTTTTAATCTTCTCCTATATCCAGCATAATATATTATTATCATTAGAATAAAAGAGATAATAGAAAGAATAGTCATACTAGTAAATGGAATAAAAAATAGTAATATTCTATCTATCCATGAACTTACTCTTATCATAGGCAAGAAAAAATGCTAAGGAAAAACCCCAATAATATTAAATAGATATCCTCCTAAAATTAGACTTTGAAATAAGTCTAATGAAATACTAATAATAGAAAAGCAATTACCTAATAAAATAGACTCTTTCATAGATTTTACATAATCATAAGATTTATATCCTACAAAATACCAATAAATGCAGAATAAAATACTAATAATAGAAATTATACCTCCATACCAGTCTAAATTATACACTGCTACACTGATTAAGTGGCTTATTATAAATGGTGATATTGAAAAAGCCAGTAGCTTTAATTTTTTCATTTTAATACCCCTTATAATTTTTATTTACATTTATTATATAATAAATGTAAGTATTCTGGTAGTCTTTCCTGTATATTAATAATGGCACCAAGGATAAAATCCTTAGTGCCATTTCTTTAATTTTTAAGAATTGGTGATATTCTTTTATATAATAAAACAGTTAATAGGCTTACTACTAATCCCTTTAGAAGATTGAAGGGTACTACTGCGTAGATAATTAATGTCTTTAAATCTACTACATATTTATTTACTGCTGTAGACATGGCTATTATTTTTTCCAAAGGTAGTCCATAAGCTTTAGAATAAAAGGGTATAATTATATAATAATTTGCAACGGATATTACTATAGTCATAGATAAAACTCCTACAACTAATCCAATTATGGCATTTTTGAAAGTCTTTTCCCTATAATATATAAGTCCTGCTGTATAAGCAAATACACTACCTACAATGAAATTTGCCAATTCCCCTACTGCTGCTGTATTAGTTCCTGCAAGAAGTAGTTTCAATAAGTTTTTTATTAATTGAACTAAAACTCCTGCCATAGGTCCTAAGGCAAAAGCTCCTATTAGAGATGGTAAATCTGATATGTCAAATTTTAAAAATGGTGGTGTAAACCATAGTGGAAAATCTAGAAGCATAAATACGAAAGAAATCACTCCTAGTATTGCAATTTTTGTCATGGTCTTAACAGTTAGATCCTCTTTTCTCAATGTGTACATAAAAAATCCCTCCATATAATGTATTTCTTTAGGGCTTATTGGAAGGTTAATACTTGTTAAAAAATTAACCCCGAAGTAATACTTCGGGGCGAAATTAACTTAACTATTAATTAATAAATTAAGTATAATCTTCTTCCATCCAGACTTTAACTGTCGGCCTTGGAATTTCACCAAGTCGGCCAAAATAGGCTCGCGGGCTTTACCGCCGGTGAGGATTTGCACCTCGCCCTGAAGATATTTATTTAATTATCTTTATTATAATATTAATATTGTTTGTTGTCAAATAAAATACTATATTAATCTTTGTTCCAAGGCTGTCAAATAAAACTACCTATCAATAGTGAAAATAGTTTTCTACCTTGATTTGTTTCCATGAATGTGCATAACTTTTTTGAGAATCACCATCAAACAAAGAGAATCACCCTATCTTTGTCGGAATTAACATTTGTAGAAATGACAAAAGTTAGTAAGTTAGTGCCAGGTTTAGATATTTACCAAGTTTAAATATTTAACAAAAGTTAGTAAGTTAGTGCCAGGTTCAGATATTTATGTAGAAATGACAAAAGTTATTTACAGATATTTAAGTGCCAGGTTCAGATATTTTATTGCCTAAAGGCCTTTCACCATATGCACTACTTCTTCAGTGTATGAAGTTCTAACTTTCATATAACCGTTAAACATACTATTTACTTCATCATCTCCTGTATCTACTAATAAGGGTCTTCTTCCTAAATCCATTAGTTTTCTCTTTGTAGCAATTATTTGGATATTTTCTTTCCCAATTTTTCTAATAACCTTAGCAGATAATTGCTGATTTCCTCTCCCTAGTATATAGCCTTGACCTCCAATTACTGTAACTATGATTTTAGCCTTACTGTCTCCTATACATTCTAAAATTTCTTTTTCATTTACATCTGAAGCTATAAGCTCCTTGTTTTTTACTATATCTATTCCCAGGAGTGTATTGGGTAATCCTAGTTTTTCCATAATAGGTCTAGTGGAAGTACCTGAACCTATTATATAAAAAGTATTAGGCTCCATATTTTCTATTATTTTGTCAGAAATACCATCTAGGGCTGCTTCTTCTCCTTCTATGCCTCCAGATTTTTGATTTTGTACTAATTCTGGTTCAAAGGGAACTTTCATATAGCCATATAATTTAGCCATTACTTGCCCTTCTCTAAAGGCTTCTTCATCTATATCCATAACTTCTACTTCTTTTATATCCACAAACTCTTCATTTAAAAATTTTAATGTAACTTCCCCTGCTGCCCGTGGATAACTAGCATAAACTCCAGAATGAATTTTAACTCCTGCTGGTATGCCAATTACAGGGATTTTGTCTCCAACCACATTGTAAATATTTCTTGCAGTACCATCTCCCCCTGCAAATAACAAAAATTCTATATTTTTATCTAGCATTTCCCCTACTGCCTTTTCAGTATCTTCTGCACTAGTACTAGATTTTATCTCTCCTAAAACCTTGGGTTCAAATCCTAATTCCCTGGCTATATTCTCCCCCATATTGCCAGGACAAGTATATAGTTCTAATTTATCCTTTACAGGAATTAAAACTTCTAAAGCCTTTTTTGCCTTAATTGGTGCTTCTGGCTTTGCTCCTAGTTCTAAGGCTTTTTTTAGTACTTCATCTCCATCTGTACCCTTTAATCCGACTTTCCCACCCATACCTGCAACGGGATTTACTATAAATCCTAGCTTCAAATAATCCTCTCCTCTCTAGTAATTTTTATATACTACCTCCCCATTTATTATAGTTGCATAAGTTT
The DNA here is from genome assembly GCA_012799055.1 of Tissierellia bacterium. Lineage (GTDB taxonomy): Bacteria > Bacillota > Clostridia > Tissierellales > Tepidimicrobiaceae > JAAZMA01. The sequence continues at coordinate 2,386 of JAAZMA010000294.1, read as the reverse complement.
TACAGTCTATATCTTTAATAGGATTTCCATCATATATTACTATATCTGCATCCTTTCCTACTTCTATACTACCCACTTTGTCATCAATTCCAACAATTTCTGCAGCATTTATTGTAATTGCTTTCAAAGCTTCCATTTCATCTAATCCAGATTTAGCAGCTAATCCTGCACATATTGGAAGATAGTGTAAAGGTATTACTGGAGAGTCTGTAGTTATGGCTACTTTTACCCCAGCTTCATGGAGAATCTTAGGAGTGTCAAATGTTAAGTTTTTAAGCTCTATCTTGGATCTATTTGATAATGTAGGACCAACAATAGCACCTTTTCCTTCTTCTGCTAAATAATCTGCTATTAAATGGCCTTCAGTACAGTGGTCTAAAGTTATATCTAAATCAAACTCTTTAGCAATTCTAAGGGCTGTAAATATATCATCAGCTCTATGGGCATGAGCTTTTAATGGAATTTCCTTTTTTAATACTTTAGTCAAAGCTTCCATTTTTATATCGAATTCTGGCATTTTAGATGGATCGTCTTTTGCTAATTCTTTCTTTTCCATATATGATTTAGCTTTAAATAGGGTTTCTCTCAATATTGCAGCTGTGGCCATTCTAGTTATAGGGGATCTTTTTTGAGATTCATATACCCTTTTTGGATTTTCTCCAAAGGCTATTTTCATAGCTACTGGCTCTTTTAAAATCATATCATCTACTCTTTTACCATAGGTTTTAATTGCCACAGACATTCCCCCTATAACATTGGCAGATCCTGGCCCTGTTACAGCTGTTGTAACTCCTCCCATATAGGCCTCTTCAAAAGCTACATCCATAGGATTTATTGCATCAATGGCTCTTAAATGTGGTGTTATAGGGTCAACCCACTCATTTCCATCACTACCTTCAAATCCCATACCCTCTTCCCACATTCCAATATGACAATGGGCATCGATAAATCCTGGCAATACCATTTTCCCATCTCCATCTATTATTTCTGCATCTAATGGAGCTACTAAATCTTTTCCTACTTCTTGGATTTTTCCATCTTTAATTAATATAGAACCTCCTTCAATAATATCTCCTGCCATGGTAAATATATTACCGTTTTTAATAAATAACATATATAGCCCTCCTTATAATTATTTCGTTACTCTAATTAATATTATAATCCCTAGATTCTATTTCTGCAATATTTGACATAAATTCTTCTGTGGGAAAATATATTGTAAACTTAGTACCTTCCCCTACTTTACTTTCCACACAAACTTTTCCACCATGTTTTTCAAAAACTTTTTTTGCTATATTTAACCCAAGGCCTGTCCCCTTATTTCCTTTAGTGGAAAAATAAGGGTTAAATATGTTATTAATTGTAAATTCATCCATACCACATCCTGTGTCTTTAATTTCCAATATTGTTTGTTCCTTAATATCATAAGTTTTAATAACCATTGTGCCAGAACCTTCCATAGCATCTACTCCATTTAAAATCATATTGATTATGGACTGTCTTAATTCATACTCATTTCCATATATATATCTATTGGATTTTAAATCTACTACTAACTCAATTTGTTTTTTCTCTCCAAAATAGCTAGGTTTAAATTTATGTTCTGTCATTTCTATGGAAGTTTTTACTATATCATTAAATTCATATAATGTTTTCAATGAATTAGTGCTTCCCCTTATATGATGTTTTAGTCTATCTATAATAATTTTTCCATCTAAAGAAGTGTTTTGTATAATTTTTAGGCTTTTTTCTATATCTTCTTCATTTTCAGTAATCATAGCCAATTGTGCATAACCAAGGATTGTAATTAATAAATTATTCATATCATGAACTGTGCCTTCCATTAATTCCCCTAAAGTCTTTAAATGTTCCACTCTTATCATTTCCTTTTCATAATTATAAATTAAAAAATTGTGTCTAGATAAAAGTGTCATGGATTTATACATTAATTCTTCAGGAGCATATACTTCAAAATCCTCTACTCCATCTACTAGTAAAAGTTCATGATTTTCAAGCAAATTATAAATATATTTTTCAGATAATTCTTCCATAATATACCTAAGAATAAATTTTGTTTCCCCACTATAATTAAGTTTTTTTAAAAAATCATAACAAGCCTGTCCATCATCTCCTATGAAATAGCCCCAAAATTTATCTATTGTAATATAGACAATTTTGTCCTTTGCACCATTTCTATCTAATAAGGCTAATGCATTTTCAATTTCCCTGCCAAATTTATCACTATCTATATTATTCCCTATTAAAAAATCTTCCCTACATATAAAAATTAATCTGCCTGTATTATAAAAATGTGCTAATTTTATTTCCCAAATCTCCTCTAAATACTCTAAGGATTTTTTTTCATTTTCCCTTGAATAAATATATA
>JAAZMA010000082.1 GCA_012799055.1 Tissierellia bacterium | reverse complement strand
TTAATTTCAATATTATTTTCTGCCATTAATTCAAAGACTTTGGCAGCTACCCCTGAATGGGATCTCATTCCTATGCCGACTACAGATATTTTGGCTATATCCGTACTTACCTCCCATTGAATACTTTTATCTTCTTTTCTCCATTTATCAACAATCCCTTCTGCTATATGGAGATCTGTTTTTGGGATTGTGAAACTCACATTCATTTTATTATCCTCTGTTAGCATTTGAGATATCATATCCACATTTGCTTCTTGTTGTGCCAACTCCCCAAATAATCTATATAAACTTCCTGTACAAGAAGTTAAATTCAATAATGTTACTTGAATATCTTCTAGGCTTGAAGCCATACCAGTGATTAAGGTTTCTTCCATTAAATTTTCTCCTCCATTCATTATAATGGTTCCTTTTTTATCTGAAAATGTAGAGGCAATATATATTGGTATTTCATATTTTTGTGCCATTTCCACTGCTCTATAATGTATAACTCCTGCCCCTAAACTAGCTATTTCCATCATCTCTTCATAGCTAATTTTATTTATCTTTTTTGCATTTTTTAGTTTTCTAGGATCCATAGTATAAATACCATCCACATCTGTATAAATCTCACAACTGGCACCTAACTTAGCTGCCAAAGCAACTGCAGATGTATCACTGCCACCCCGGCCTAATGTAGTATATTCATTGTCTTCAGTAACTCCTTGAAACCCTGCTACTACTATAATTTTATCTTCCTTCAATGATTTTTGTAATTTTGATATTTCGATATCTTTTATCCTAGCCTTTTGATGCATAGCAGTAGTCTGTATATTTAGCTGAGAACCTGTAAAAGATACAGCCAAGTAACCTTTTTCATTTAATGCCATGGATAATAATGCTATAGATACTTGTTCACCTGTGGTAAGAAGCATATCCATTTCCCTAGGATCTGGATTATCGCTGATATCCTTTGCCAAAGATATTAAATGATCAGTGGTTTTTCCCATTGCAGATAGGATGACCACTACATGATAGCCTTCTTCTTTTTTCTTTATGACTTTTTTGGCTACTTCCTTTATCTTGTCTGTTGTAGCCACCGAGGAACCACCATATTTTTGTACTACAATCTTCATTCTATTTCGCTCCCATCATCCTTTAAGATTAAATCTTCCCAATTATATAATAAAAAATCATATACATATTTGGTGTCCAATGAAAAGTTGTTTTTTTAGTAGTCTCCTGTTATTTCTTTTTTAAAATATCTAGTTATCCCCGCTATAAGGAATAACTAGATATTTTTTGTTTATTTTAAGTTTAAAACATCTTTCATATTATACATACCTGCTGTTTTATCTATTAAAAATTTGGCTGCTTGTAAAGCTCCCTGTGCAAAGACGGATCTGTCATAAGCTTCGTGGCTAATCTTTATGCTCTCTAAATCATTTATAAAGTTTGCCTCATGTATGCCTACAATATTGCCACCACGAATAGCATGAACTCCTATTTCTCCTTTTTCCCTAGGACACTGTCCTTCCCTGCCATGGGCATGTTTTCTAATTTCTCCTAAACCTTTTTCTATGGATTCAATAATGGTTTTCGCACTACCAGAGGGAGCATCTACCTTCCTATTATGATGAGATTCTATTACCTCTATATCAACAGTATCTTTTAGGATAGATGCTACTTCTTCTACCAATGAAAACATTAGATTCATACCCAATGACATATTAGTCGCCTGCATTATTGGAATATTTTCAGATGCTTTTTCAATAGTTTCCTGCTGGTAGGGTTCAAAGCCTGTTGTTCCAATTACCAGTGGTATCTTGTTCCCTAAACAATAACTTAGTACCTCATCAATAGCAGTAGGATGAGAAAAATCAATAACCACCTGTGGAAGAAACTGTAGTTTATCTACCGGGTTTTGATCATCAATGCCACCTACTTCTTTCCAATAACTATCATTAATAGCTAATTCCCGAATCATCTTTCCCATTCGTCCACTAATACCAGAAATTAATAAATTCATTTCTTTTTCCTCCTATATGATTTGTAATTTTTTCATTTCTTTAATTAATTTTTGTTGATTTTTATCTTCCATAGGAGTTAGTGGAAGTCTTAGTTGGTTTTCTATATAACCCATTGCACCTAGTGCTGCCTTTATAGGTATAGGATTTACTTCCATAAATAATAGGTTTATCAGATTTTTATAAAGTATTTGTAATCTAATGGCTTCTTTAATATTTCCCTCTTCAAATGACTTACACATGGCTTGTGTTTCTTTGGGAATTACATTAGCCATTACAGAAATGACACCATGACCACCACAGGCATAGACTGGTAATATATTATCATCGTTTCCAGAAAAGATTTTAAAATTTTCTGGTACTAATCTTTTTATTTCGAGAACTTGGGCTATATTACCACTAGCTTCTTTGACCCCTATAATATTTTCTATCTTGGCTAATTCTGCAACAGTGGTAGCTTGGATGTTTAAGCCTGTCCTTCCAGGTACATTATATACAATTATGGGAAGTGATGTGGTCCCAGCAATTTCTTTATAATGTTCTATTAAACCTTTTTGTGTACATTTATTATAATAAGGTGTTACAAGTAATAACCCATCAGCACCTAAACTCTCTGCTTGTCTTGTATATTCAATGGCTACGCCTGTATTATTGGATCCAGTACCTACAATTACTGGTATCTTTTTGTTCACTATATTTATGGCAGTTCTAATAATAATTTCTCTTTCTTCATGGGTTAGTGTGGATGCTTCGCCAGTAGTCCCCAAAACTATTAATCCCTGTGTATCATTATCTAATTGAAATTGTATTAGATTTTCAAAAGCCTTAATATCTACTTTTCCTTCTTTAAAAGGTGTAACAATGGCAACGGCTGATCCATTAAACATAATTTTTCCTCCTCTTATTCGAATTTATTAAAAAACCTTATATTTTCATAGCCTCCATTGCCTCCATTATTTGAATAGCATTAGTGGCAGCACCTTTTCTTAGGTTATCAGCTACTACCCAAAGAGAAATAGCTTTTTCGTTATATAAATCTTTTCTTATTCTTCCAACATAGGTATCATCTGTATTAGCAGTTTCTAATGGTGTTGGATATTCAGTATTTGCCGGATTATCCATAACAACTACCCCGGGAGCATTAGAAAGAATTTCTTTTATCTCTTTTAAATCTGGTGTTTCTTTAAATTCTAGATATATAGATTCGCTATGTCCATAAAATACAGGGATTCTCACAGTAGTAGCATTTATTTCTATAGTAT
>JAAZMA010000333.1 GCA_012799055.1 Tissierellia bacterium | reverse complement strand
TAAGATATTTAAAAAAGCATAGTATAGAAAAATTAGACTATTTAATAGTAACCCATCCTCACAATGATCATATTGGTGGACTTCCAAGAATTATAAAAAATATTCCCATAAAAAATATAATAATAAACAATGAGAATCCATATGAAATAAAAAGAAATTATAGAAAACACAAGGAATTATTAGAATTGGCAAAAAGTAAGAATATAAATTTAATACATCCTATTCCAGGGGATACTTATAATTTAGGTGAAGGTAATTTTACCATACTTGCTCCAAATTCTAGTGGATATAATAGGATAAATGATTATTCCATAGTTATAAAATATGTATATAAGAACAATTCTTTTTTATTTACAGGAGATGCAGAGGAATATTCAGAAATGGAAATATTAGAAAGTGGCAAAAATGTAAAGGCAGATTTATTAAAAGTGGGACATCATGGTAGTTGTACCTCTTCATCGGAAAGATTTATTAATGCAGTATCTCCTAAATATGCAGTAATTTCTGTAGGTTGGTATAGTTTTTATGGTCAGCCTGATAGATGTGTTTTAGATAGACTATATAATATTGGAGCTAAACTATACCGTACAGATAAATTAGGTACTATAATAGTTAAATCCAATGGGGAAGATATACAGTTTAATAAAGAAGCTTTAGACTATCCAAAGACTAAAATTCCATATACTTCAGTTAGATTAAAATATAGAGCATTACATGGTAGTAAAAATATAGAGTCATAAAAATCTCCTTCAAAGTTTTGCAATAATTTATTAATTCTAATTAAAATAAGGAGATGAGAAAATTGAAAGTAGTATTTGTAACACCAGCAGCAGACATTAGAAGGAATAGCATTTATAGAATAGGAGGTTCTTTTTATGGTAGAAGTAATTCTATAACTGGCCCTTTAATTCTAGGCAGAATTTTGAAAGAAGCAGGTCATGAGGTGGAAGTTTATGAAGAATTGTATCAAGATCTACAGCCGGAAAATATCAAAGATGCAGATGTATTATGTTTATATACTATGACATCCAATGCACCTAGAGCCTATGAATTAGCCAATATTTTTAAAGAAGAATACAAAAAAAGAGTTATTATTGGAGGAATGCATGCATCAGCACTTCCAGAAGAAGCTATAAAATATGCAGATCAAGTAGTAATTGGAGAGGCGGAAAATATTATTGTAGATTTAATTGAGGGAAATGTTAAAGGGAAAATAGTATATTCTCCACCGGTGGAAGATTTAGACACTATTCCTTTTCCAGACTATAGTATATTAAAAACTCCATGTCAGGTAGCAAATCTTATGACCTCAAGGGGTTGTCCCTTTGAATGTATATTTTGCACTACCTCTAGATTATTTCATCCCTATAGATATAGAACACCAGATAATGTAATTGAAGAACTAGAAATGTATAAGAAAATGGGGTTTAAATATGTAAATTTTGAAGATGATAATTTTACTGCTAATAAAAATAGGGCCAAAGAAATACTTAGAAAAATGATAGATAATGATTTAGTATTTGGAGAAACTTTTTTCTTTGGAAGAACTGATTTAGCAAGGGATGAAGAATTATTAGCATTATTGAGAGATGCACATTTAAACAGGGTACTTATAGGTATTGAATCTTTAAATCAAGACTCTCTAGACTATATAGATAAAAAACAGAAAATAGAGGATATAGAATATTGTGGGGAAATGCTAGAAAAGTATAAAATTCGTTTAATAGCAAGTATTGTATTAGGCATTGATTATGACACTAAGGAAGATATTAGAAAAGCTGTAGAATTTTCAAAAAAAATTAATGCATATCAATTACAACCTGCAATACTTACACCTTATCCTGGCACACCCCTTTATGAACAGTTAGAAAAAGAGAATAGATTATTAATTAAGGACTGGGAGTATTACGATATGATGAATGTGGTATTTGAACCAAAAAATATGACTGCTTGGGAACTAGAAGCTGAGTTTTTCAAGGCAGTAAATGAATTTTATTCTTTTTCAGGTGCTATGAAAATGTTTAAAATATTTGGATTTGAAGCAGGAATGAGAAGACTTGGACTATGGATTGCTGGCAAATTTGGCAAAACATTTTTCAAAAAGAAATCTAAAAAGGAAGATGGTAACATTTATAATGAATTATATGAATTAAGTTTTGAATCTTAGTGAAAATAATTCAAACTTGAATTTAGTAAAATAATAATATATACTATAGTTAGCAAATACAGTTTTTGCTAATAAATTCATATGAACAGAGTAGATAGTTTGCGTAAAGTGTTAGGGGATGGGACGTTGCCTCTAAACGAAAAGCTATTAGCTTGCGTTGAACTATCGCGTTCGCTGTCACATACTAGATATGTCTCTTTCTAGATGTGACAGATTCTGTCATATCAAATGGAAGGAGGCTTTTTATATGCAAAAGGGAACTACTAAAAATATTGCCTATTTTGGACTACTTATTGCATTAAATGTGATTTTAACGAGAGTAGGTAGTATTAGAATAGGTGGTGGAGGTACAGAGATAGTTAGAATAGGATTTGGAGGTTATCCAGTAATATTTGCAGGAATAGTATTTGGCCCCTTAGGAGGAGGAGTTGTAGGTGCAATTGGAGATTTAATAGGAATGATTATAAGTCCAATGGGACCATATATGCCACATTTTACTTTATCTGCAGCATTAACTGGTGTTATTCCAGGTTTAATAATGCTTATGTTTAAGGATACAAAATCTAGAACCTCTTTTTGGAAACTATTATTGGCAATAGCCATTGGACAAATAACTACTTCTGTATTTATGACACCTTATTTTATGGAAAGATTATTTAGCATATCAATGGTAACAACCGTCCCTGGAAGGGCTATTACCCAAGCCATTCAAGTACCATTATATGCTTATATAACTAAAGTGTTGTTACAAAGATTACCTTTAATATGGGAAACTAATTAAAGGCTTGTTTGTAATACTAGTTTATTAATTTATAAAAAATAGCCCTGAATTTATTCGGGGCTATTTTTTATAAATTAGCAAAGGAGATGTTTATTTGTGAAAATAGCTATTGTTACCGATAAGCCAAGAATAGAGGTGTTAAAAAATAAAGAAGGATTATTGGAGGATAAGCAAAAAAAACAAACCATTGAAGAAATTAAAAAAGTATTATCCAAAAGATTTAAATGTATTAATTTAGTATTTGATGATAATATAGTGGAGAATTTAAAAAAAGAACAAGTGGATTTAGTATTTAATTTATGTAATGGAATCAAAGGAAATGATAGATTATCTCAACTTCCTGCAATATTAGAATATGCAGGTATTCCCTATACTGGCTCCTCACCTTTAAGCCATGGTCTAGCCTATAATAAAATTTATTCCAGTATATTATTTAAGAAAATAGGCGTACCTACACCAGATTTTATATATGTATATAATATAATGGAATTAGAAGATGTAAATTTAAATTATCCAGTTTTAGTAAAGCCTAAGGACGAAGGCTCCAGTAGAGGTATATATGAAAATAGCTTGGTGTATAATAAAAAAGAATTAATTAAAAAAGTAGAAGAGGACTTAAAAATTTACAATCCTCCTATTTTGATAAATGAGTATATTGAAGGCAGAGAATTTACTGTGGGAATTTTAGGAAATAATGAAAATTTAAAAGTACTACCTATATTAGAAATAGATTTTTCAAACCTTCCAAAGGATTTAAATAATATTTATAGCTTTGAAGTGAAAAATTACTATGGAGATAAAACCACTTATCATGTTCCAGCTAGATTAGATAATAGAATTAAGAGAGTTATTGAAAAAACTTCAATTAAAGCATATAATATTTTAGGGATGGAGGATTATGCTAGGGTAGATATTCGCTTAAAAAAAGATATACCTTATGTGTTAGAAATTAACTCTTTACCAGGTCTTATGAAAGGGCATAGTGATATTACTAAAATGGCAAAGGCAGCTGGATTAGATTATGAAGGACTAATAATGACAATTGTGAAAAATGCAATGAAAAGGCAAAATATTATTTAAAGCCAATTTTTTAATCTTAATATATTAATAAAACAAGGAGGTATTTTATGATTAGTAATAAGGATATTTCAAACGCAATGACCATTAAGCTTACAGAAATTTTCAATGAATTACCTGCTATGCCTGAATTTGTTGAAGGTATAAGAAGAGCGCCAAAAAGGGAATTTACATTATCAAAAAATGAAACAGAAATTGCACTAAAAAATGCTCTAAGATATATACCAGAAGAATGGCATGAAGATTTAGCTCCTGAATTCTTAGATGAATTACTAAGCTATGGGAGAATTTATGGCTATAGATTTAGACCAGAGGGGAGGATTTATGGGAAGCCAATTGACCAGTATAAGGGAAAATCCATTGAGGGAAAAGCTTTTCAAGTAATGATAGATAATAATCTAGATTTTGAAGTAGCCCTATATCCTTACGAACTTGTAACTTATGGAGAAACAGGACAAGTATGTCAAAACTGGATGCAATATAGATTAATTAAAGCATATTTAGAAGAACTAACGGAAGAACAAACTTTAGTTGTAGCTTCAGGCCATCCTTTAGGACTGTTTAAATCTACTCCTAATAGTCCAAGAGTTATTATTACCAATGCTTTAATGGTAGGCATGTTTGACGATCAAGAACATTGGACTAAAGCAACAGCTATGGGAGTAGCCAATTATGGACAAATGACTGCAGGTGGCTGGATGTATATTGGGCCTCAAGGTATAGTTCATGGCACCTATAATACTCTTCTTAATGCAGGACGTATTAAATTAGGTACAGAGAAGGATTTAAGAGGCTGTTTATTTGTAAGTTCTGGACTAGGTGGAATGAGTGGGGCACAAGGAAAATCAATAGAAATAGCTAAAGGTGTAGGAATAATTGCAGAAGTAGACTATTCTAGAATTAAAACTAGATTAGATCAAGGGTGGGTAGATATTGTTACAGATGATATGGAAGAAGCCTTTAATAAGGCAAGGGAGTATCAAGCTAAAAAAGAAGCAATAGCCATAGCATATCATGGAAATATAGTAGACCTTTTAGAATATGCAGTAAACAACAATATCCATATAGATTTATTGTCAGACCAAACATCTTGTCATGTGCCTTATGATGGGGGATACTGCCCACAAGGATTGACCTTTGAGGAAAGAACTGAAATGCTTAGAACTGACAAAGAAAGATTTGAAAAACTTGTAGACAAATCTTTAGTTTATCATTTTGAATTAATTAAAGAATTAGTAGATAGGGGAACCTATTTCTTTGACTATGGTAATAGTTTTATGAAGGCAGTTTTTGATGCTGGTGCTAAGGATATAGCCAAAAATGGAATAGATGAATCTGAAGGCTTTATTTTCCCATCCTATGTAGAAGATATTATGGGACCAATGTTATTTGATTATGGATATGGACCTTTTAGATGGGTATGTCTAAGTGGTAAACACGAGGACTTAATAAAAACTGATAAGGCTGCTATGGATTGTATAGATCCTGATAGAAGATTCCAAGATAGGGATAATTGGGTATGGATAAGAGATGCAGAGAAAAATCAATTGGTAGTGGGAACACAAGCTAGAATTTTATATCAAGATGCATTAGGTAGAATGAAAATAGCTCTTAAATTTAATGAAATGGTTAGAAATGGAGAAATAGGTCCAGTTATGCTAGGAAGAGACCATCACGACACAGGTGGTACAGATTCACCCTTTAGAGAAACAGCTAATATAAAAGACGGTAGTAATATAATGGCAGACATGGCTACCCATTGCTTTGCTGGAAATGCAGCGAGAGGTATGAGCTTAGTAGCTCTTCACAATGGGGGCGGAGTAGGAATAGGTAAATCAATAAATGGTGGATTTGGTATGGTATTAGATGGTAGTGAAAGAGTAGACAATATTTTAAAAATTGCTATGCCTTGGGATGCTATGGTAGGTGTAGCTAGAAGGTCTTGGGCAAGGAATGAAAACTCTATAGAAACAACCATTGAATATAATAAACAATTTAAAGATACAGATCATATTACAATTCCATTTTTAGTTAATGATGAATTTGTTAAGGAATTAGTAGACAAAAAATATGAAGATAAGTAATCTTTTCTAGAAAAAACATTTTATCTTCTTTATATAAACAATCCTGTACTTAGTAATAACTAAGAATAGGATTGTTTATTTTATTCAAAGTTTAAAAAACGTATAAATAAACGTATAAATATAAGTAAACACCTTATCCTCAGTTTCAAACTAAGGATAAGATGTTTACTTAAAACTTAAAAAAGAATCCTTCATTTGTTCATAAGGCCTCATTCCTACCATTTTATGTTTATTATTAATAATAAAAGTAGGTGTGCCCTTTACTTGGAATTTTTTTATTAGTTTTTTTGCTTCTTCTATATTGGAGTCAAATTTTCCCGAATCAATTAAATTATTCATCTCTTCTACATTAATTCCAGATTTAATTGCAATATGATTTAGTATTATTAAATCACCTAAATTCTTCAAATCATGAAAGTATGCTTTAAAAGCATTCTTTGAAAATTCATCATATTTTTCCACTGATTTAGCATATTCTCCTGCTAATAAAGCTCTATGGGTATTATAGTCCATAGTTTGATTTTCAAATTTTATCCCATATTCTTTTCCTAAATTATTTTGAAATTCTAGCATTTTTTCATGATACCCTTGAGGATGTTTACTTTCAATACTTTTTCCTTCCAAGGGAATATGAGGATACATTTCATAGGGAATCCACTCTAGTGAAAAGTTTACACCATCTTTCTTTAATTTATCAAAAAAGCCAGTAGCTAGATAACAGAAGGGACAGGCAAAATCTGAAAATATTTTAATATTTAGCATGATATACCTCCGGTTTTATATTTATTTTACATATACCCAAATGGGGTATATGTAAAACATTAATTTAAAACCACTATCCTTATAAAACAAAGATAGTGGCTATATACTGTAATCTTATGTTATTCCAACATAGTTTTTCTATTTTTTCATACTCTACATATTGCCTAATCCCCCATTTTTCTAAAACTTCTTCTGTACCAATCCATACATTAGTTTTTAAAGGGAGGTATTCAAATAATTCTTCTACATCTTCATTAATCATTCTAATGCAACCTGCAGATATATATTTTCCTATGGAAAAGGGTTGTGAATTCCCATGAATACCGTAACCTTTATATTTTTCAGTAGAAAGTCCCATCCATCTTTTCCCCAAGGGATTATTTGGCGCACCACCTTTTATAGGTTTAAATCTACCACCCATTCCACCCCAATATGGATTCTTAATCTTATTTATTATAATAAATTTATAATTTGGTGTGGGAGAAGTAGATTTTCCTAGGGCAATAGGATATTTTTTATAAATTTCTCCATTTTTATATACTGTTAATATTTTCTTGGTCTTATTAATGACTACAAACCAATCCTTTTCTATAATTTCATCAGGTACAATATCTACTATGATTTTATTTTCATTTGTTATAGCTTCAGTAGTTTTATCTCCAATAATTCCATCTACTATTAAATTATTTTCTGCTTGAAATTTTAATACTGTATTTCTCTGTACTAAATTAGCTTCATTATATCCATTTTCTAAATATTTTTTTAAAGCAATTTGACTTTCCATAGTTTCTGCAAAACTAAAGGATGTTACAAAAATTAATAGAAATAATAGTAATCCTATTTTTTTAAATCTCATTACAAATACCCCCTCCCAAATACTATATTCACTTAAGAGGGAAAAGTTTAATAATTTTTTCTCTATTATAGTTCCTAGAGTCTATTAATTAGTATAGTACGCTAAATTGGGGTTTTAGCAGCCCCCAATAATAGATATGAATCAGGTAAAGGGCAAATGTAGCTATGTTAGATTGTAAAGTAGCAAATTTAGAAAATGCTATTAAAGCAATCTTCTATAGTGCCCTTTGAGTCATTTGAAACAAATCTATTGAGAAATATTAATTACAATGAATTAAGGCTATGAAAGAAAAAATAACTAGGAAATAGCAAAAAAATCTTATTTTATAATACTATCTACCAATTCTTTATATTAAATTTATTATACAACTCTATTATTTATAATTAATAATGAAAAGGGTGGAAGGGTTAAGAATAAATTTGTTTAAAATTAATCTTATAATAATGATAATTATTCCTATTTTTCCAAAACTGTAGAAATCAATATATTATGGGTATATAATATGAGAACAAAGTAATGTATTAAAAAATTAAGTTTGGGGGAATTATTATGGATGGATATAAAAAAGGCGTTAGAGCTAATTGGATAACTATATTTCTAAATTTAATCTTATCAATATTTAAAATAATGGCAGGAATAATTGGTAAATCCAATGCCATGTTGGCAGATGGTGTCCATACTGTATCTGATGTTTTGACTACATTTGTAGTCCTGTTAGGATTAAAAGTTTCCAACAAAGAAGCTGATGAAAACCATCCCTATGGACATGAAAAATACGAACCAATATTTGCCAAAATTTTAAGTTTAATTTTAGTTATTACTGGAATTTTAATAGGAATTGAAGGTATCAAGGTATTAAAGTCTGGAGATATTAAAATTCCTGGAAGAATTGCACTAATTGCAGCTATAATATCTATTGGAATAAAAGAAGGTATGTATAGATATACAGTAAAAGTAGCTAAGGAAATAAAGTCATTATCTATGGAGGCAGATGCTTGGCATCATAGATCAGATGCACTGTCTTCTGTAGGCACTTTTTTTGGAATACTAGGAGCTAGATTAGGGCTTAAAATATTAGACCCTATATTGGCAATTGTAGTAAGTTTAATAATCATTAAAGTAGGTATAGATTTATATTTACAGTCCATAAGAGGCTTAGTAGATGAAGCTGCAAGTGATGAAATAATAGAGAAAATTGAAAAATTAACTTTATCAACTGATGGAGTTCTAGGAATAAAAATCTTGAAAACTAGAATCTTTGGTAGTAAAATATATGTAGATATGGATATATTTGTTGATGGAAATATTTCTGTAGTTGAAGGACATAATATAGCAGAGAAGGTTCACGATATAATAGAAAAAAAGATTACAGATGTAAAACATTGTATGGTACATGTAGAACCTTATTCAAATTTTCATGATAAAATCTAATATTAATTAGATAAAGAAATATTGTCCAAAATACAATTATATTTAATAAAATCTATTTTAGGAGGTATGCTTATGAAAGCAGTAGTAGATAAGGATTTATGCATAGGCTGTGAACTATGTACAAGTATTTGTCCAGAAGTATTTAGTATGGATGACGATGGTTTGGCAGTAGCTATAGACGAGGAATTAGATGAAAACTTAATAGAATCTGCAAAAGAAGCAGAAGAATCCTGTCCTACAGAGGCTATTACTGTAGAGTAATCTATAAAAAGGCTATATAATTAACTATATAGCCTTTTTATAAATATAATGAAAAGCTATTAAATTATTACAATAATTTAATTTATCTTGTAACAATTCTGTAACTATTCATTGTATCTTTAATAAAGATATATTATAATAAAATTAAATAGTTTCAAATACCATAAGAGGGAGTGTTGAAATTGTTTAAAAAGGGGAAGTCCCCTTTGGCTAGTATCTTAATTATTAGTCTAATAGGTATTTTAGGCTTTAAAGATACAGGAATATTTATTAAGGACTATATGGCTAAAGCAGGGGACGATACTGAAATCTCTTTTAAATCAGAGGAGTCAGTAAATATTTTAGGGGAGAGAGATAGAGATTATATAATTGAAAAAGATTACGAAAAATATTATGTTCCAAAAGATTTAATTTTAAAAACACAATTAAATCCTAGTATTTTCAAGGTAAAAAAATCAAATACTTATTTAATGGATATGCCAAATGGAAGGAAGATTAAAGATTTAAATATTGGAGAACAATTGAAATTGGAAAGTAGAGAAGGGGGTTGGGGTTTATTTATTACCACTGATAATATTAAAGGATATATGCTATTTGAAAATTTAGAAGAAGAAAAAGTAATTACCATAGGAATTTCTCAGGTAGATAAAACATTAAAAGGTGCCAATAATACTTTTTATGTTTTACTTAAGGGAGAACCAGTAATGATTAAGGATTTTAGCAAAGGGAATTTTATAATTATAGACGAAGATGGTAAGGAATTTAAAGCCCATAGGGATTATATAAGTTTAAGAAATAGCAGACATACCACTTCTAGATCTGGTGGAATAACATCTAGAACATCTAAAATAAATGCAATAATATCAAATGCCCATAAAGCCTTAGGGAAACCTTATAAGAGAGGTGCCACAGGACCAAATGCTTACGATTGTTCAGGGCTAACTTATTCCCTATATTTAAATCATGCTGGTGTTAAACTAAATAGGTCTTCTAAAGAACAAGTTAAAAATGGTATGGGAGTTGAAAAATCTGAATTAGTACCAGGAGATATAGTGCTATTTAGAACTTCAGGGAAAAGCATTGGTCATGCAGGATTATATATAGGAGATGGGAATATGATTCATGCATCTTCTGGAAAGAATAGAGTGATGGTAACCCCAATAGATCAAGATTGGTATAAAAAAAGATATGTAACTGCTAGAAGAATAATTAAATAATATAATATTTATAAATTAGAGGATGATTTTAATGAAAGAAAAAATTGCTAAATCAATTAGTCTAGTGACAGTGGCACCAGTAATGGCATTTTTTACTGTGTTACTGTCCTTTGTTTATAGGAAACAATGTTTTAATTGTATTGGGTGGTTTGTATATACAATTGTGTTTTTAACATTATTACCTTTACTAGCCTACCCATTACATATGATTATTCCAGCATCTAGAAATAAAGGTAGGAAAGGTGAAAGAAAAATGGCCTTTATAATGGCTATTATAAGTTATGTATTAGGAACTTTACTTACTTTTATTTTAGGTGCTCCATTAATAGTAAAAAAAATATTTATGGCTTATTTATTATCTGGTTTATTTTTGTCTTTTATTAATAAGGTTTTAAAGTTTAAAGCATCTGGACATGCTTGTGGTGTAGCTGGACCTATAACTTTAATTAGTCATATACTTGGTACAAAATATTTATGGCTTTTTTTATTAATGCCTATAGTCTATTGGTCTAGAATTAAATTAGGAAGGCATAGTATTCAAGAATTAGTTACAGGTACTTTTGTAGGAATTTTAGCTACTTTTGTTGCAGTAAGCATAATTTAGACTATTATCACATAAATTTATTTAAAGGAGATTTATAGCTTTAAATAAATTTAAGAGGAGGAATAATATGTATAGATTTAGATATTTATTATTATTCCTAATAATAGTCTTTATTTTATCTGTACCAGTATTTGCTGAAGGGGCAGAGACTGATTTTGGATGGTTATCTTTATTGCCACCACTACTGGCAATAGTATTGGCTTTTGTAACAAAACAAGTATTAATTTCCTTGTTTTTAGGGGTATTTGTAGGGGCTATGATGTTAAATGGCTGGAATCCATTTTATGGCTTTTTACGAACTATGGACAATTATATGGTAGGTTCTTTGGCAGATTCTTGGAATGCTGCAATAATCATATTTCTATTGGCCATAGGTGGCATGGTGGGAGTTGTAAATAAAATGGGTGGAACTGTAGCAGTTGCTGAAGCCTTAAGTAAGAAAATCAAATCTTCTAAATCTGCTCAATTATATACCTTTCTATTGGGAATATTAGTTTTTTTTGACGATTATGCTAATACTTTAATAGTAGGACCTACTATGCGACCAATAATGGATAAAAACAAAATATCTAAGGAAAAATTTTCATTTATTATTGATTCTACTGCAGCACCAGTTGTAGGTTTAGCTTTGATTTCTACTTGGGTTGGTTATGAAATAGGAGTAATTCGAAGAGTATATCAAAACTTAGGCATTGAAGCTAATTATTATGGAGTTTTTGTAAGAACTATTCCCTATAGTTATTATTGTATTTACGCCTTAATTTTTGTTTTGGTTTTATTATTAATGGAAAAAGATTTTGGTTTAATGTATGAAGCTGAAAAAAGAGCAAGGACAACAGGTAAACTTATAGATGATAGGGCTAAGCCGATGATGAGTGATGAAATTACTCAAATGGAAATTAGGGAAGGTATTAAATTAAAGGCTTCCAATGCAATTGTTCCAATTGTAACCTTATTGTTAGTGGCCTTTATAGGTTTATGGTACAATGGTTATACTATGTTAGAAGGAGCTATTAACCCATTATCTATTGAAGGTATGAGAGAATGTTTTGGGGAAGCAGATTCTAGTATGGTATTACTTTGGGCATCAATTATCTCTAGTATAGTAGCTATGGTCATGGGAATTTATCAAAAGATATTTTCAGTAGATGAAGGCTTTGAAGCTTGGGTAGAAGGGGCAAAATCCATGGTATTTGCTTGTATGATATTAGTATTCGCCTGGTCCTTAGGTTCTGTAACAGGAGATGTGGGAACAGCGGAATTTTTAGTTGGTAAAATCTCAGAAGGTTTTCCATTTGCCATATTACCTATTATAATTTTTGTAATATCTGCACTAATTTCTTTTGCAACTGGTACTGCTTGGGGAACCATGGGAATTGTAATTCCATTGGCTATTCCAATGGCCTATGCCTTTGTTAAAAATGGTGGAGACCCACATATGATGACTGTTACACTGGGAACAGTACTATCTGGTGCAATTTTTGGAGACCATTGCTCACCTATATCAGATACTACTATAATGTCTTCCATGGCAGCAGGTGCAGACCATTTAGACCATGTAAAAACCCAAATGCCTTATTCATTAACTGTAGCTTTGGTGGCAGGTATTAGTTATTTACTAGCAGGTTTTTTATCTGCCCATCCAATAATTATTTTATTAATAGGAACTTTAATTATAATTGGAATTATTAGTTTCTTTGGAAAATCAGTTAAGGAAGTAGATTTAAAAAAAGAGACATTATCTAAATAAGAAAGAAGCTCTTAGATTATCTAAGAGCTTCTTTACTTATTCCCCTTCTATGGTATAATCAAATTGTAAATAATATAGAACTTAAAGAAATATTTTTATTATAAATAAAATGAAGGAGGAGTTTTTATGGCAGAGGTTTTAAAAGGAAATGTGGTAGCAAATAAAATTAAAGAAAAAATGACAGAGGATATTGAACAATTAGGAAAACTAGGTAAGATTCCTACACTTGGAATAGTAAGGCTAGGACAAAATCCAGGGGACATTTCTTATGAAAAAAGTATTATTAAGAACTGCGATAAACTAGGGATTGAGACGAAGGTTTTTGAAAAAGATGAAAATATTAATACTGAAGAATTAATTGAATTAATTGAAGAATTAAATCATGATAATAATATTTCGGGAATACTAGTTTTTAGGCCATTACCGAAACACATAGACGAGGAAATTATTACAAATACCATATCCCCCTTAAAAGACGTAGATTGTATGCACCCACTAAATTTAGAAAAGATATTTGAGGGAGATTTAAGTGGATTTGCACCTTGTACTCCTAAGGCTGCTATGGAGGTACTTAAATATTATGACATTCCTTTAGAAGGAAAAAATGTAGTAGTTGTCAATAGGTCAATGGTAGTTGGAAAACCCTTAGCTATGATGTTACTTGAAGAAAATGCTACAGTTACTATTTGTCATTCTAGAACACAAAATTTAAACGAAATAACTAATAATGCTGATGTGGTTGTTGTTGCATTGGGAAGAGCTAAATTTTTTGATGAATCCTATTTCAATGAAAAATCTGTAATCATAGATGTGGGAGTTAGCTTAGATGAAGATGGAAAACTTAGTGGAGATGTAGATTATGACAAATTACTGCCTTTAGTAGATAAAATAACCCCAGTCCCTGGTGGTGTAGGCAGTGTTACAACTTCCATACTATTATCTCAAGTAGTATTAGCTTGCAAAAATATGTAGCTATTATGATAAGAGTCTTTTTTTAGACTCTTTTTTCTTTTTTGTAACAAAAATAGTGGTTTTTCTTTGAAGGATATTTTATACATAAATAGAAACTATATATGATAATAAATTAGGAGGGGATATTTTGAGACTTTCAACAGAAATCATTAAAGATAATTTAATTATTAGATTAGAAGGAGAACTGGACCATCATACTTCAGAAGAGGTGAGAAGAAAGATTGATAGTGAATACTACAATAACAATTTATTAAATATGGTTTTAGATTTAGGTGGATTAAATTTCATGGATAGTTCAGGTATAGGTTTAATAATGGGGCGGTATAAAAACTGCAAGGAACAAGGTGGTAAATTATCTATTGTAAATATAAATTCTAAGGTGGAAAGAATTTTAGAAATGTCAGGTTTAATGAAAATAGTAAATATTTATATCACAGTAGAAGAAGCATTAAAAAGTTAAGGAGGGAAAATTGTGGAGAAAAATTATATGAAATTAGAATTTTTGTCTAAGTCTAAAAATGAATCTTTTGCACGTGTAGTAGTAGCTGCTTTTGCCTCTCAATTAGATCCAACTATTGAAGAATTATCAGATATTAAAACTGCAGTTTCTGAAGCAGTAACTAATGCAATTATTCATGGTTATGAATATGGAGAGGGAATTGTAAGTATAGAAGCTATAATAGAAGATAATAGAGTTGAAGTAATTGTTCAAGATAAAGGTAGGGGAATTGAAGATGTGAATAAAGCAATGGAACCATTTTTTACTTCTAAACCAGAATTGGAAAGGTCAGGTATGGGATTTACAGTTATGGAAACTTTTATGGACAATTTGCAAGTTGAAAGTCAATTAAATCATGGAACAATAGTAAAAATGGTAAAAGTTTTTAAATCCGTGCCAGTAGAGGGGTAGGGCTATGAATATGGGGAATAGAGATTATATATTACTATCCCATGAGGAAACTTTAGAGTTAATTTCTATGGCACAAAAAGGGGATAAAAATGCAAAAGAAAAATTAGTGAAACATAATATGGGATTAGTAAAATCTGTATTAAGAGGATTTTCAAACAGAGGCTATGATATGGAGGATTTATTTCAAATAGGAAGCATTGGACTTTTAAAGGCAATAGATAAATTTGATACCTCGTTTAATGTAAAGTTTTCAACCTATGCTGTACCTATGATAGCAGGAGAAATTAAAAGATTTTTAAGAGACGATGGAATGTTAAAAGTAAGTAGATCTTTAAAGCAAACTGCCAATAGAGTAAAATATACACATGAAAATTTATCAAAAATATTAGGGAGAGAACCTACTATACAGGAAATTTCTGATGAATTACAAATAGATAAAGAGGAAATAGTAATGGCTTTGGAATCATCGTATCAACCAGACTATTTATATGATATAGTACATCAGGATGGTGGTAATCCACTTAAAATTATTGACAAAATAAGTTTAGATGAGGAACAAGAGGAAGATATAATAGATAATATTATATTAAAGGAGATATTATCTCATTTAAAAGAGAGAGATAGGCAGATAATAATTTTAAGGTATTTTAAGGATAAAACTCAAGTGGAGGTAGCAAAATTATTAGGCATATCTCAAGTACAAGTATCTCGTATAGAAAAAAGAATAATTGAAGAAATAAAAAGTAAATTAGCTGAGGCATGAAATCATGCCTTATTTTTTTGAATTAAATTTTTATATAAAGGAATAATAAATATAGATTGGAGTGATTATATGATTACTAAAAGAAAAATTAAAAGTGGTATAATTACAATCTTAATTATATTTATATTAACACTAATTATATTTATTTGGTATGGAGAATTAGGCATAAATAAAGAGGTACCTAAAAGAGCTAGATATGTAGATAATATAAATATGAGGTGATAGAAATGGAAAAGGAACAGGTATATATTAATTTAGAGACTAAGTATTCTGTAGATTTAAACACTCATGTATATGTAAAGGATATTGGAGAAGTTTATTGCATAAATGAAAATATTAAAAAAAAGGTAGAGAATACTAGAGTGTATAATGGACAGGACAAGGAAAGCTATGACTATATTACTGGTAATGAAATAATAGCTAAGATATTAAATTCAGTGGAAAATATAGATTTAAATATTATAGGTGGACCAGATGTACTATTAGAAATAAAAGGCCAGGAACAGTTTTCTCAAATATTCAATGTGTTAAAAGTAGTTTTTGTTGCC
Source organism: Tissierellia bacterium (assembly GCA_012799055.1). GTDB lineage: Bacteria > Bacillota > Clostridia > Tissierellales > Tepidimicrobiaceae > JAAZMA01. The sequence continues at coordinate 18,236 of JAAZMA010000333.1, read as the reverse complement.
ATAATATTATTTTTAGGTGCAGCAATGGCTATTGTTTATTTTTATGAAGATGTAAATATGAAGGGTACCTTGGAAAAAATGTTTTTAATAATGACTGGAGAAAAGAAAAAAGACCCTTTATCTCTAAATATATCTTTTTCCTTGGGAATAGGTTTAGGTATGTATGCATTTTTTAGTCGAATATTTAGCTTTAGTAAAAGAAGAAAGCAAGAGCCTGGGCCCATGGAGTTGGAACTATATTTATATGATAAGGATATAGAAGATAATATACTTCACGAATTAAAGCAAAAAAACAAATCATAATGGTGGTGAATCCTTGAAGATCATATTAGTAATATTAATTGGAATCTCTGGAGGAATTACTGTAGGAAGTGCTATTGCTGCATTTTTTACATTACTTAAATTTGTGGCAAGAATTGCACAGATTACTGAGACATGGGATAATATAGTGTTTTATGAATATTGTATGGTAGTAGGAGCTGTTACAGGCTCTGTTCTATATTATTCAGATATTAATTTTAGATTAAATAAATTAATAATTATTTTAATAGGTATATTATCTGGAGTTTTTTTAGGATTATTTACATCAGCTTTAGCAGAGGTATTAAATGTCATACCTGTTTTTGCAAAGAAATTTAAGGTAAAGCATGAGCTAATTTATATTATTATTGCATTGATACTAGGGAAAGTATTTGGTTCTTTGTTCTATTTCTTAGCTTTTTTAAAATATTAGAGGAGTGATTATATGGATAAGATGAATAAAAAAGAATATCAAAAATATGCAGAGCAAAAAGTCCCAAAACCTACATATTTTAAAAATATATTATTTGCTTTTTTAGTAGGAGGAACAATTTGTACATTGGGACAAATAATTAGAAATAGTCTATTTAAATTTGGATTAGATGAAAAAATGGTAGCTACAGGCACCTCTATTATATTAATTTTAATTGGCGCTTTTTTAACTGGAATAGGAATATACGACAAAATAGGGAAAATTGGAGGTGCAGGAGCAGCAGTACCTATAACAGGTTTTGCAAATTCCATAGTATCTCCTGCTATGGAATTTAAAAAAGAAGGATATATTTTTGGAGTAGCTGCCAGAATGTTTAGTATAGCAGGGCCTGTATTAGTTTATGGCATTGGTTCTTCTATTATTGTAGGCATATTATATTTAATATTAACAAAAGGAAGGTGATATAATGGCTATGAAGCGAATTGGTTCTCAAACTGTAAAAATGTCAAATCCTCCATCTATTATTGGTACTGCTTCAGTAGTTGGACCAAAGGAAGGAGATGGGCCTTTAAAAAATTACTTTGATATAATTTTAGAGGATGATTTATGGGGACAGGAATCTTTTGAAAAATCTGAGTCTAAAATTCAAGAAGAAGCCATTAAACTAGCCATTACCAATGCAAACTTATCTCCAAAAGATATAGAATATTTATTTTCTGGAGATTTATTAAATCAAATTATTAGTTCATCCTATACAGCTAGACAGTTGGAAATTCCATATTTTGGATTATATGGTGCGTGCTCTACTATGGCAGAATCCCTAAGTTTAGGAGCCATGATAGTAGATGGAGGATTTGCAGACAAAGTCGTATGTGCTACTTCTAGTCATTTTTCATCTGCAGAAAGACAATTTAGATTTCCCTTAGAATATGGAAATCAGAGAAAGTTTTCTTCCCAATGGACTGTAACTGGTGCTGGTGCTACTGTACTATCATCTACAGGTAATGGCCCTTATATCACATATATTACTACTGGGAAAATACTAGATTTAGGCATAAAAGATGTAAACAATATGGGAGGTGCAATGGCTCCTGCTGCCATAGATACTATAAGTCAACATTTTAAAGACACAGGCTATACACCAGATGATTATGATTTAATTATAACTGGTGATTTAGGATTAGTAGGTAAAAAAATACTATTGGATTTAATGAAAAAAGAAGGTTTTGATCTTACTAATAATTATTCCGATTGTGGTATAAAAATATTTGATAGAGCAGAACAAGATACTCATGCTGGTGGTTCTGGATGTGGATGTGCTGCTGTAGTTTTTAATGGATATATTTATAAGGAAATGATAAAGGGAAATTTAGATAGAGTATTATTAGTAGCAACAGGTGCATTACATTCCCCAATAATAACATTACAAGGAGAATCTATCCCAGGAATTGCCCATGCAGTAACTATAGATAATTTAGTAGTTTAGGAGGGATTATATGGAGTATTTAAAGGCTTTTTTAGTGGGAGGATTAATATGTATAATAGGGCAAATTATATTGGATGTAACTAAATTAACCCCAGCACATATTTTAGTTATATTTTTAACATCAGGAGTATTACTTGGAGCTATAGGATTATATGAACCTTTAGTAAAATACGGGGAAGCTGGAGCTACAGTTCCTATATCTGGATTTGGTTATGCACTAAGTAAGGGTGCTATTGAAGGTGCTAAGTCTAAAGGGATAATAGGTGTATTTTCTGGTGGAATTGAAGCTGCTGGTGGTGGAATAGCAGCAGCCATATTATTTGGCTATATTATGTCCATAGTTTCAGAGCCAAAAACAAAATAACTACCTTTTAAAAGGTAGTTATTTTGTTTTAATCATTATCACCATTTGTATCTTCTTCGTTATTTTCGCTATTTCCGTTATCTTCGTCATTGTCCTCTTCATCATCTATTGGTGGTAAATCTACATCAACATCTTCTTCATCTTCTTCATCATTGTCCTCATCATCTTCAATTACAGTATCTTCATTATGCACATCGCAAATTTCAGTTGGTGCAGTAAACCGATAGTCTTGAGGTAATATACCATTATGTTCTTCTGGATTATAAGGAGGTTCTCTTCTTATAAATATTTTAGTCTCAATATTATCTTCTGGACAAAATTCATTGGCAATTTTACCTGTTTCTGTATCTATTCCAACTTCTACATGGGTTTCACAAAATTCCGTCGGTTGAGTTCCTTGTACAAATATCTCAGAAATAATAGTGCTTCCCCTTGGGTCTAAACTACATAATTCTGTAGGCAATTTACCAGATTGAGAACAAACAGAAACTGTAATTAATCCATCTGGCTTTTCAAATTGTTTTGTTTCTAAACCTTCGTGTACCCTAGTCATAATTATTTTCCATAATTGAGCTGCCATGGCACTGCCTTGATTTAATTTAATTTGAGGTGTATCATTACCAATCCAAATGCCTGCCACATAATATGGAGTATATCCTACAAACCAAGCATCAGATTTATCTTGGGTAGTACCAGTTTTACCAGCAGTAGGCATATTTGGAACTTGAGCTCTACCTGCAATACCATTTGCTACAGTTGTCCTTAAAATATCAGACATTACAAAGGCTACTTCCTTTGAGACAACAGTATTTTTATTAGGTTTAATTTCCAATAATATATTATCATCTTTGTCTAGAATTTTATTAAAGGAAATAGGTTTTACATACACACCACTATTGGCAATTGAACCATAGGCTGCAGTCATTTCTAAAGGTGTAAGACCCTTTGTCATTCCTCCTAATCCTAAGGCAGATAAGTTTTCATCATTATTAGCTGAATTTTCTGCTGCTGTAACAAAATTATCCTTAGAAGGATTTTCTTTATCAATAATACCCATTCTAGACAAATATTCTGTTGAGGTTTTAACTCCTATAGCTTCAACTACTTTAACTGAATTTACATTTACTGATTGTTCTACAGATTTTCTTAGGGTATGGATTCCTTTATATCCTGAATACCAGTTAGAAGGCCACAATTCTCCATTATGATTATAAAAAGGAATATCATCAATTGGAGTTGCTGCTGTAAAGCCGTTGTCCAATGCAGGTAAATAAGCCGATAATGGTTTAATAGTAGAGCCAGGTTGTCTAGGTGCAGAAGTAGCACGATTTAATATACGGGCACCTTCCACATCTCTACCTCCAACTAAGGCCTTAATTTCACCAGTTGTATAATCCATTATTACAGTAGCTGATTGAGGTTGAACTATGCCATCCTCATGTCTATAAAAATATTTTTCATTTATAGTTAAATTTCCTTCTTCATTAATTGAGTAAAAATCTGAATTATTTTTTAGGAAATTTTTTGATATTACTATGGCTTTTTCTTCTGTAATATTAAAATCTTTTTCTGGCAATGATAAAACGCCAACTCTATGGGTTACTAAGTTTTTCTTTGCATCTATGGTGTAATAGTCTGCTATATCTACATTATTTTGCTGGGGAGTAAGTTTTTTACTATTTAATACTAAATTCCCATCTACTAATTCAAAACTGCCTTCTTCTATTATAAGATTATAATTTTCATCTAATAAATTTTCTTTTTTATAAAATATAACTTTTTTCTTATCATCAATAATATTACCTTCACTGTTTAATCTCCAAGTGATTAATGCAGGACCTTTAATTTTTTCAGGGTCTCCCAATAGTATTTCAGTAAAATTATTATATACATCTTCTAATTCTTTTTGTAATTCTAAATCCATAGTAGAGTATATTTTAAGCCCACCAGTATATAGCTCTTTTTCTGCTTCTTCTCTAGAATATCCTAATTCATCCATTAAAACATCAATTACTTGTACCTTTATATAGTCATTAAAATAAGAAGAAATACCTTTTATCTTTTTTTGACCTGGTTTTAAGCTAGAAAGAAGATCTTCATTTAATGCAGCTTCATATTCTTCTTGAGTAATTTTACCTAATTCCAACATCTTTGCTAATACAATTTGTTGACGATTTACTGCTTCTGGATTGAAAACTGCTATATATTGTTCTCCTAATATATCCACACGACCTACTTCAATATGCTTTTCACTATTAAAATCCTCTGGTCTAATAGTTTGATAAGGTGTATATTTAGTAGGAGATTTAACTATGGCAGCAAAGGTAGCAGCTTCTCCAAGGGTTAAATCCTCAACATCTTTTGAAAAATAAGTTTGAGCTGCTTCTTGAACTCCATAGGCACCTTGACCTAAAAATATTCTGTTTAAATAAGCTTCTAGAATTTGATTTTTAGTTAAGGCTTTTTCTATTTGCAATGCTAAATAGGCTTCTTTAATTTTTCTGTCTAATTTTACTTCATTGGAAAGATAAAGATTTCTAGCCAATTGTTGAGTTATGGTACTGGCGCCTCTTACAGTATGACCAGCTTTTATATTGTCCCATAAAGCACTTAATATACCTCTTGGGTCTACTCCAATATGGGATAAAAATCTTTCATCCTCTATGGCAATAAAAGCATCTTGTAAATGTTGAGGGATTTTATCTAAACTCACTATAGTTCTATACTCAGCATCTACATTTTGAACCTTTTCTAATGGATTTCCCTCTTGATCTACTATAAAAGAAGTTTGGCTCAATAAAGAGTATATATTAGTTGGATCAATTTCTGGTGCGTCTTTTGCAATTCCAATTACAATACCTATTGTGGCTCCTGCTGCAATTACCACTAACATAAGTACTATTAATAAAAATATTTTCAATCCTTTTTTACTTTTTTTCTTTTTTACCTTATCTTTTTTTCTATTTTCTGTTTTATTTCTCTGATTTTCTGACATTAAAATACCTCCTTAATTAAGAAAAAGGTAGTAAACAAATCAATTATACCATACAAAGATAATAATGTTAATAATGGGATATTTATTTAAAATATCTTAATTAATATTTTATACATATATTATATATTAGGGGGGATAAATAGTGAAATACAATTTTTATTTAAATAGAAGGAAAAAGTCCTTACTAGGGATTATTGCCGTAATTTTACTTTTATTATACTTATACAGACTTATAGACAAAAATATTAGGCCTACAGTTGTAGCTATATCAGAAATTAGGGCAAGATCTGTAACTACCCAAACTATTAATGATACCATAAGGGTAAAAATAAAGAGAGATATAAACTATAATGACCTTATATTTGTAAAATATGATAATGAAGGAAAAGTAACCTTAATGCAAGCTAATACTATATTAATGAATAGTATTGCAGCAGAAGTAGCCTTAGAAGTTCAAGAACAATTGCAAAAAATGTCTAAAACGAAAATAAAAGTACCTTTAAGCAATGCATTTAATACACAAATTTTAACACTACCAAGTATTGGTATTCAAATAATTCCCCAAGGTGCAGTATCTGTAGATTTTGCCACAGAATTTGAGTCTTCAGGAATAAATCAAACGAGACATAGAATTTACATTATTGTGATGACAGATATAAAAATGATAGTTCCATTAGTTACAGAAAATTTAAGAATTACTACTAATATCCCCATAGCAGAGACGATTATTGTAGGGGATGTACCTGAACAATATGTAAATGTGCCCAGTGATAAAATGTTAAACATAATTAGATAAAAGAAAACAAAAATGGTATAATAAAGTAAAGAAAATTCATTATATGAAAGGGTGATATATTGATAGAAAGAGACAAAAATAGGGAAAGGACTTTAATTGTAGGAGTTGAATTAACAACAGATACTATTAATATAGATAATTCTATGGATGAATTAGAAGAATTAGTTTATGCAGCTGGAGGAGAGGTAATAAATAGAATTATTCAAAGGAAATCTTCTATAGACTCTGCTTATTTTATAGGTAAGGGAAAGGCTAAGGAGATTAAAAATTATTGTGAAGAATTAGATATTGAATTAGTTGTATTTAATGATGAATTATCAGGAGCCCAGCTTAGAAATTTAGAAAAAATTATAGATAGAAAAATTGTTGACAGGACTAATTTAATATTAGATATATTTGCCAATAGGGCCAGCTCTAAAGAAGGGAAATTACAGGTAAAACTAGCTCAATTAAAGTATAGGCTACCGAGATTAGTTGGTTTTAGGGATTATCTTTCTAGAGAAGGTGGAGGCATTGGTACTAGGGGACCTGGTGAACAAAAGTTAGAAACAGATAGGAGACATGTTTTAAGAGAAATATATAATATTGAAAAAGCCCTAAAAGATGCTGAAAAAGCTAGAGCTATTAAGCGAAAAAGAAGAGAAGATTCTAATCTTCCCATTGTAGCATTAGTTGGGTATACCAATGCAGGTAAATCCACATTATTAAATAAACTAATTGAACAAAGTGAAGATTTCAATGAAAATAAAAAAGTATTTGTGTATGATATGTTGTTTGCAACTTTAGATACTTCATTACGAAAAGCACAATTACCTAATGGACAAAATTTTTTAATTACTGATACTGTTGGATTTGTAAGCAAATTACCCACCCATTTAATAGAAGCCTTTAAGGGTACACTGGAAGAAGTACAATATGCAGATTTATTATTGCATGTAGTAGATGCTTCTAATGAAGATTTAGATATTCAAATTAAGACTACCTATAATATATTAGAAGAATTAGAAGTAATAGACAAACCTATTATTACTGTATTTAACAAAATGGATAAAGTAAAAATTGATGATTTAATATATGACAGTAGGTATGTGGATAAAAAAGTATTTATTTCCAGTAAAAATTCTACTAATTTAGAGAAATTATTACATCTAATAGAGGATAATTTACCACAAGAATATAGGGAAGTTAATTTAAAAATACCTTATGATAAACAGGAGTTAGTAAATTATTTTTTAGATAATTATAATGTGGATTATATTAAATATGGATATGATGGTACAGAATTAAGTCTTAGTATTAATAAAATCGATTATGAAAGATATTTAGAGTATATCTTTTAATTATAATATTCAGTTTTTTTAGAAAAGAATTGAATAAAAAGTTCAATTTGGGTATATTAATAATAAGAATATAAAGGAGGCTGGTTCTAATGATTGTAAGAAATTGTGCAGGTGGTGTGGTTTTTCATGGGAACGAGGTTTTTATTTTAAAAAATGAAAAAAATGAATGGGTACTTCCTAAGGGGAAAATTCGTAATAGTTCTCTACCAACTGATACGGCTATAAGTCGTGTAAAGTATGAAACAGGCGTAGATGCCAAAATTGTTTCTACTGCTGGTGAGACTAGTTACGAATTTTTTTCTTTAACTAGGAAACAAGAAGTTTACAATAAAATTATATGGTATGTAATGGAAGCATTAAGTGGGGATTACTTAGTAAATGAAGAGGAAGGCTTTAAAGATGGAGGTTTTTATCCTGTAGACAAGGCTATTAATATGATAACTTATAATCAAGACAAATCCTTAGTTAGTCTCTCTTATAAGAAATATTTAGAATTTAAAGAATTTGAAATAGATGAAATATATGCATAGTAAAAATAAGTCAAGGTAAATCCTTGGCTTATTTTTATGCTATAATATATGTTAAAGAAAGGAGAAGAATATGGATAATATTTATAGAACCATACATAGATACGGTGAGGATGAAATAATAATTAATAAATCTAGATTTATAGGATATGCAATGCCTATTAATTCAGAAGAAGAAGCCTTAGATTTTATAGAGAAAATTAAAACAAAACATAGGGATGCAACTCATAATGTCTATGCCTATGTTCTTGGCAAAAATAGTAATATTCAAAGATTTAGTGATGATGGAGAGCCTTCTGGAACTGCTGGCATACCTACTTTGGAAGTAATAAAGAAAGAAGATTTGAGAAATATAGTAGTTGTAGTTACAAGGTATTTTGGTGGTATAAAACTGGGAAGTGGTGGCCTTATTAGGGCTTATACTAGAGGGGCTAAAATAGCTTTAGATTCTGGAATAATAATAGAGAAAGTATTGCATCATAAATTAAAAATAAGAATTAATTATACTTTATATGGAATGATAGAAAATTATTTAATAACAAATGGAATTTTAATAGAGGATATTGTTTACGATGATGCAGTAAATATATATGTTTATATAAAATTTTCTGAAGCAGATTACTTTATTAAAACTATTACAGATTTAACCAGTGGAGATAGTAGTATAGAATATATAGATGAAAAATATTTATCTATGAAAAACAACAAATTAGTAAAATAAAAGAGTAAACTATACGGGGGATGGGTATAATGTATTTGAGGTGATATTATGTTCAAAGAAGAAATGTTAAATAAAAAAACTTGGGCTGTTGTAGGAGCAACTGCTAATAAAGACAAGTATGGCTATAAAATATGGAAAAAGTTAAAAGAACATAATTATGAAGTATATGGAGTGAATCCAAATTATGAAGAAATTGAGGGGGATAAAATATACTCATCTTTAAAAGATTTACCAAAAAAAGTAGATGTAATCGATTTAGTAGTTCCACCTAAGATTAGTAATAATGTATTAGACCAAGCAAAAGAACTAGATATAGAATATATTTGGTTTCAACCAGAAACATTTGATGATAATATCATAGAAAAAGCTGAAAATTTAGGTTTTAAAATTTTATATAATGATTGTGTACTAGCTACTTTAATCAAATTAGAAAAAGAATAGTTTAAACTATTCTTTTTTTATTAATTCATAAATACCTATAAACAACAGAAATATTCCAAAATATCTTCTTAGGGAATTTGGATTTATTTTCAATACTAATAAAGAGCCTAAAATAGCTCCAAATATTCCTCCTATTATTATACTTTTAGCTTGTTTAATTTTTATATTACCTTCCTTATAATGAACTATTAATGCAGCAATTGCTACTGGTATAAATACTACTAGATTAATCCCTTGAGCTTCTTTTTGATTTAATTCAGTAAAAAACACTAAAGAAGGAATAAGTATAGTACCGCCACCTATTCCCATACCACTAATTATTCCTGAAATTAAACCTATAAAAAACAACTTCATCCTATTATCATCCTTAAGGCAGTTATTATTATAATAACACCGAAAATTTTTCTAAGAATTATATTTGGGATTCTTTTTAAAAATTTTGCTCCAATGAAACCTCCTATTATTCCACCTATGGCGACTACATATCCAATATTAAATTTAATAATATTAGATTTTAAATACATAATAGTGCTTATGATGGATAAGGGCAATATAATAGAAATAGCTGTAGCATGGGCTTCAAAATCCTCCATTTTAACTAAAAACACAAGGACAGGGACAATTAATGTACCACCACCAGACCCAAAGAGGCCATTAATAATTCCTGTTACAAATCCAATGGCAACTAGTTTAAAATCTATAGTATCCATATCATCCCTCTTTATGATATAATAATTAAGAAATACCCATTGTTACTAATTATTAATTTTACCAAAATTAATATAATATATACTAAATAGATTGTGGAGGTAATTCTATGGATAATATGGAATTAATTATTGATGAATTAGTTATATGGCTTAGAGATAAAGTAAATGAAGCAGGAGGGAAAGGTGTAGTTTTTGGGCTAAGTGGAGGAGTGGATTCTGCTGTTGTAGCAGGGCTAGCTAAACTGGCTTTTCCAGACACTTCACTTGGAATAATAATGCCTTGTTATTCAAATCCAATAGATGAGGAACATGCTTTATTAGTAGCAGATAATTTAGGACTTAAAACTGAAAAAGTAGATTTAACCCCTGTTTATGATAATTTTATTAAATCATCCAATATTAAATTTACAAATGAATTAGCAAAGGCCAATTTAAAGCCTAGACTTAGGATGACCACATTATATTATTATGCTCAGTCCTATAATTATTTGGTATTAGGAGGTACCAATAAATCAGAATTTACCATTGGGTATTTTACAAAACATGGGGACAGTGGAGTGGATTTATTACCAATAGCACATTTTGTAAAAAAAGAAATTAGGCAAATGGCAAAATGTTTAAATATCCCAGATATAATAATAGAAAAAACCCCCACTGCAGGATTATGGGAGGGTCAAACTGATGAGGAAGAAATGGGCTTTAATTATGACATACTAGATGAGTATATTTTAAATAATAATGGACCAGAAGAAATCATAGAAAAAATAAAGGGAATGAATAAGAAAAGCAGGCATAAAAGGAAATTTCCACCTATATTTGTTCCAAATCATAAAGAATAATAATATTAAGGAGTGTGATCTTATGGCAGGTCATTCAAAATGGAATAATATAAAACGTAAAAAAGGCAAGGAAGATGCAAGAAAGGGTAAGGAATTTACAAAATTAGCAAGATATATTATGGTGGCTGCAAAAGAAGGCGGCGGAGATATGGAATATAATCCAGCATTAAAAGCAGCAGTAGAAAAGGCTAAGGCTGCAAATATGCCCAATGATAATATAGAGAGAGCTATTAAAAAAGGTACTGGAGAATTAAGTGGAGAAAGCTATGAAGAAATCACCTATGAAGGCTATGGACCAGGAGGAGTAGCTGTATATGTAAGTTGTTTAACAGACAATAGAAATAGAACTGCTTCTGATGTAAGACATGCCTTTGATAAATTTGGAGGGAATTTAGGTCAGACAGGTTGTGTATCCTTTATGTTTGATAGAAAAGGATTATTGGCCATAGAAAGAAATGACAATATAGATGAAGATGAGCTAATGTTATTAGCTATTGATTTAGGTGCAGAAGATTTTGACTCAGATGAATATGGTTACGAAATTATAACTAGTCCAGGAGATTTTAATAAAGTGAGAGACTCTCTAAGTGAACAGGGTTATGAATTTCAAATGGCAGAAATAGCTTTTATACCTCAAAATACTACAGAGCTGACAGATGAAAATGAGATAAAAAATATGGTAAAACTAATAGAAGCTCTAGAAGATAGCGACGATATTCAGGAAATTTACCACTCATGGGAAATACCCGATGATTTAGAACTGTAAAAGCTTTTTTAGTACAAGAAAGTAAAAGGCTAGAATTAATTTTAATTCTAGCCTTTTACTAATTTTCAGATAAAAATATATTTATATCAAAATCTCCAATATTAGTACCTAAGTTTATAATCAATGTTTTTTCTTCTAAGGAAGCCACTGTTTTATGTTGTCCCACAAATACTTGTGGTGGGGTAATATCGCACACATAATCATTAGCTGCTAAATTGGTTAATGCATTTCCTCCAATAATATTTGCTACCTCTCCCAAAGCTGAAGAGACAAAAGTATCAATTTTATCCATTTTCATCCCCGACATGATTTCTACCATGTTTAAGGTCATATTATTGGAAAAGCTAAAAAGAATTGTTCCCTTTAAATCTCCTGTAACTCCTAAAAGCACAGATAAGTCTTTAGTTGGAATCATATCTTCTGCTACTTTCAATCCGTTTTTTTTCACATCTAAGTCAAACATTAAATTAAACACATCTTGGGTTGCTATATAAAAGGAGTTAATATATTCTGCCTTCATATTAATACCCTCCCTTTTCTTTAGTATATTTTCCAATTTGTTGGTCCATTTTGCCCACATGCATAATTAACCAAGTCATTAATTTGGCATTTAATTCTTGTATTTTATCTTCTGTAAATCCTTCTTTTTCAAATAGTTTTATATATTCATTAATTTCATCCTTAAAATCTTCATGAATTTTTTTATGTAATTCAAAATCTGGGTAGTTAATTTCTTTCATAAAATTTTCTTCATCATTAAAATGAAAAACTACATATCCCCCTAAAAAATTTAAAGTTTCTTTTACTTCTTCTAATTTATCCTCCCAAGGTATGTTGTTTTGTACTATTTGTATAAATTTAGACAGCCTTTTAAATAGTTCTTGGTGTTGACTATCAATAAGATCTACACCTATTCTATATTTTTCCTTCCACATCATATTATCCCTACTTTCTTATAAAATTAATTCATAGTTCTTTATACCCACAAACGAAAGAAAATCACTAAAAATATCTTATTGTTTTTCAAGTATAAAAGCAAAAAAATTAAACATAATAAAATATATAAAATAGATTATAAAGGAGTGGCAAACAATATGAATCAAAATTTCCAAGAAATAAAAGAAAAATTTAATGCAGCAGATATAGATGAAAAAATTGAAATATATACAACGGTACAAGGTTTAACTGTAGAACAATACAAGGAATTACTTAGAATGTTTCCAATTAAATATTTAGATAGATTAGAAAAGGCCATGGGATAGCGACCATATATTGGTCGTTTTTTATTTAATAAATAGATAATATATGCTATTATATAAAAAAAGGAGGGAGATGGGAGTGAGAAGATTTATATTAATCTTAATTTTAATATTTTTACCCTTATATCTCTTATTAAAGATAACAGAACAAAATGCATTTAATAAAAATTTTTATGTAAAATCCTATGAAAAAAATGGTGTAGTGGATATTTCAAATAGGACCTTAGAAGAATTGGATACTATTACTGAAGATTTATTTATATATATAAAGGACAAGGGGGATGAAAAGGTCTTAAAACCATATTTTAATGATATGGAAATAGAACATATGAAGGATGTAAAAGAACTTTTTAGAAAAGGATATATTCTAAAATATTTATCTTTAATTATATCTATAATTGCTTTATTTTTTTCTATAAAAAATAAAAAATGGCTAATAGAAGAAGGGGTTTTTAAAGGTATATTTATATGGTGGGGATTAATGGCTTTATTATTTTTATTTACATTATTTGATTTTAATAAATATTTTACCTATTTTCATTTAATTTTTTTTGATAATGACCTATGGTTATTAGATCCAAATACAGATTTGTTAATTCAAATGCTTCCAGAGGAATTTTTCATTTCCATATTTAGAAGAATAGTGTTATTTTTTTCTCTTTCCTTGGCAATAATACAAATAATTAGTTATATAATAATGAAGAAGGAAGAGGATAATAGTGGAGGTTTTACTAAATTTTAAAGATTATTTTAAACAAATTAAAAGAAATCTTATATTGAATAATTATTATAGTAAAAAAATCAAAGATGGGAAAAATTTAAGGGCCAGTATTTTAGATTGGATATTTATTAATTTAATATTAGCAGTATTTTTTATTATTACTACTTTTAATACAACTAAAAATATAGTATTATCCATTGTTTTAACTTTTATTTTGATATTCATTTATTTATTTATATCTATTACTTTGGCTAAAAGAAAGAGGATTAAAAAGATTGCTAAAATCAATGAAGATTTAAGTGATGAAGAAGTATTAAAAAGATTTGAAAAGCTAAATAGTGAAGAATATTTATTATATATTAAGGAATTGCTAGAAAAATATTATAAAACTAAATTATATAATGGTAATGAATATATAGATTTTATAGGGGAAATAAATGGAGAATATTATGGAATAAAGTGTTTTAAAAGTTCTTTAGAAAATATTATTACAAAAAAGGATATTGAAAATTATCATCATTCTATAAAAATTAGTGAATTGGAAAATGGAATAATAATTACTAATTCATATTTCCATGAAGATTTAAAAGAACAATTTGATTATATATTAATAGATTTTAATTATATAAAAGAAATATTTAAAAAACTAGGTGAATATCCTACTACAGAGGAAATTCACAAATCAATACTATCTAATTATAGGGATAAGAAAACAGCTTTAAGAGAAGATTTCAATAATAATAAAAGAGAAAAAGTATATAAATTTGGTCTATTAGGGATTATACTATATTTGATTGCACCATATACATCTTATTCCCTATATTATAAAATAAGTGGCACAATATTAATTATTGTGGGAATTGTATTAGGAATAAATAAATTATTGATATTTTTAAAAACAAATGCTAAAAATAAGATATAATGTAATTAAAGAATTTACTTCTACTGTAATGTAGAAGTTTTTTTACGAGGTGATTAAATGCTTAAAATTTTAACTGCTGGAGAATCCCATGGAAAAAGTTTATTGGGAATAATTGACGGGTTTCCCCAAGGAATATATTTAGATGAGGATTATATAAATAATGAACTAATGAGAAGACAAAAAGGCTATGGAAGATCTAGTAGAATGGAAATCGAAAGAGACCAAATTAATATTTTATCTGGTATACATAAGGGATATACTACAGGAAACCCCATAAGTATTATGATTAATAACAAAGGAACTAATATAGATTTAGTGGAAATTACTAAGCCTAGACCAGGTCATGGAGATTTAGCAGGAACTTTGAAATACAATCATAAAGGAGCTAGAAATATTTTAGAAAGAGCCAGTGCTAGGGAAACTGCCATGAGAGTTGCTCTAGGAGGCTTGTGTAAATTATTTTTAAAGGAATTTAATATTGAAATTTGTAGTCATATAATTCAAATAGGAAATATAAAGTCTAAAACAAATTATTATAATAATTTAAAAATAGAAGATCTTAAAGCAGTGGACAAGTCGCCATTAAGAGTATTAGATAGAGAAAAAGAAAAATTAATGATAAAAGAAATTGAAAAAGCAAAGTCTATGGGAGACACATTAGGTGGTGTAATGGAGGTAATAGGAACTGGTATTCCCATTGGTTTAGGTAGCCATGCCCATTGGGATAGGAAATTAGATGGAAAAATTGCTCAAGGAATACTTAGTATTCCTGGAATAAAAGGTATAGAAATAGGCTTAGGCTTTAGTGGTGCTAATAAATTAGGCTCTAAATATCATGATGAAATACACTATAGTAATACTTTTTATAGAAAGACTAATAATGCAGGAGGTATAGAAGGAGGTATCTCCAATGGGGAAGCTATTGTTTTTAGAGCTATTATGAAACCTATTCCCACCTTAAGAAAACCTTTAAAAACTGTAGATTTAGAAAGCAAAGAAAACACAGTAGCACAATTTGAAAGATCCGATGTATGTGCAGTACCATCAGCTAGTATAGTAGCAGAATCTGTATTGGCCTATATACTTATGAAGGAGTTTTTAATAAAATTTGGTGGAGATAGTATGGAAGAAATAAAAGCTAATTATAAAAATTATATTAATATTTTAGAAAATAGGTGATGGATTTGGATTTAGTAATAGGCTATAATTTAACTAAAGAATTAAAAGAATTTTTTAAAATTAATAATGTAAATAGATTGTATGTAATTACAGATACAATAGTTTCTCAATTATATATGAAGTATATAGATGGGGTCATAAAAAACTGGGATTATAATACATATATTATCCCATCAGGAGAAGAAAGTAAAAATATGGACACTGTATTTTCCATATATAATGATTTATTAGATAGTAATATAGATAGAAATACTTATATTTTAGCTTTTGGGGGAGGAGTAGTTGGAGATATTGCTGGGTTTGTGGCTTCTACCTATAAAAGAGGTTTAAAATATGTGCAAATTCCAACTACTCTTCTATCACAAATAGATAGTTCTATTGGAGGTAAAGTTGGAGTTGATTATGGTGGCTATAAAAATATTATAGGTTCTTTTTATTTTCCAGAAAAAGTTTTTATAGATACTTATTTTCTAACTACATTGCCTAAAAGGGAAATTACTTCTGGATTAGGTGAAGTTTTTAAATATGGATTAATTTATGATTATGAATTGTTTCAATATACAAAAGATAATTTAGATAAAATTTATGAAATGGATTTAAATGTATTAAATATTATTATTAAAAAATCTGTTTCCATAAAGGAAAAAATAGTATCTCAGGATAAAAAAGACTTTGGCCTTAGAAGGATATTAAATTTTGGACATACAATTGGTCACAGTATAGAAGCATATTATGGATTTAACAGATATAATCATGGGGAGGCGGTTATACTAGGAATTCTCTATGAATCCTATATAGCTAAAAATTTAGGATTAATAGATAGAAACTATTTTAACGAAATACATGATATATTACTTCCATTGGTGAAACCTATTAAATTTCAAGGGAATGAAATTTATGATTTATTAGAAATTATGGAAAATGATAAGAAAAATATTTTGGAAGAAATCACTATGGTCCTACCTATTGATAAGGGTAGGGTTAAAATTTTTAATAATATAGATAAGGATTTAATAATTAATAGTTTAAAGGGGGAATGGTTTTGATTATTGAAAAATGTAGCAATGGTCTAATAGGTGAAACAAATGTTCCGTCTGATAAATCCATTTCCCATAGGGCTATTATATGTGGTGCTTTGTCCCAGGGAGAAACTATTGTAAAAAATATATTATTATCTAAGGATGTTTTAAATACTATTAATTGTTTTAGGCAAATGGGAGTTAGTATAAAAGTAGATGGTAGTAATGCTTATATTCAAGGAGTAGGAAAATATGGATTTAAAAAACCTAAAGTAGCTTTAGATTGTGGCAATTCAGCCACCACTATGAGACTTTTATCTGGTGTTTTAGTAGGACAAGATTTTTCTACTACTTTAATAGGAGATAATTCTTTAATGAATAGACCTATGGAAAGGATAATATCACCATTAAGTGAAATGGGAGGGAATATTGAAGGAAAAGAAGGGAAATACCCACCTTTAGAAATTAAGCCTACTAATAAGCTAAAGGGAATAGAATATAAATTACCTATTGCCAGTGCCCAAGTAAAATCTGCAATACTTTTAGCTAGTTTATATTCAAGTGGTAAAACTATTATAATTGAAAATAAGATTACTCGGGACCACACTGAGAGAATGTTAAATTATTTTGGGGAAGGGATTTTAATTAAAGGAAATGAAATTATTATAAATAATGGACAAAAATTTGTTGGAAAAGAATTGTATATCCCTGGCGATATATCTTCTGCTGCATTTTTAATGGTAGCTGCTACTTTAGTAGAAAATTCCCATATAATAATTAAAAATGTAGGCATTAATCCTACAAGAGATGGAATTCTTGAGGTATTAAAAGAAATGGGTGGGGAGATAAAAGTATTTAACAAAAGATTAGTAAATAATGAACCTATTGGAGATATGGAAATAAAACATTCACCTCTAAAGGGCTGTGTAATAGAAGGGGATATAATTGGAAGACTAATAGATGAACTGCCAATTATTGCAGTATTAGGGGCTTTAGCAGAGGGAAAGACTATAATAAAAGATGCTGAAGAATTAAGATATAAGGAAACTGATAGAATAAAGGCTATGGTTTTAGAACTTAAGAAAATGGGAGCAGAAATAGAAGAATTATCTGATGGGATGATTATTAATGGGGTAAAAGAATTAGAAGCTGGAGAACTTAATTCTTATGGCGACCATAGAATTGCCATGGCTTTGTCTATTGCAGCGTTAAAGGCAGATGGAAAATCTATTATCAAAGGCCATGAGTCTGTAAATATATCTTATCCAAATTTTTACGAAACATTAGATTATTTATTATCTTAGAATTTGATTTTTAACATTTAAATCAATATAATTGATTGAGAAGACAAAATTATGTATATAGGAGGAAATATATATGAAAACAAAATTACCAATTGCCATGTCAAATAGACATGT
>JAAZMA010000101.1 GCA_012799055.1 Tissierellia bacterium | reverse complement strand
GTAGATATTAGCCTCCAATAGGGTATATAATTTATAAACACATTATTATAGGAGGAGGAATAAATATGGATTATTTATTCATTTGCTATTCAAGATGAAATACTTGTAGAAAAGCTAGAAGTTTTCTAGATGAAAACAATATTTCTTATACTGAAAGAGATATTAAAAAAGATAATCCTACAGAAGAAGAACTAAAAGAATGGATAGAAAGAAGTAATTATCCTATAAAAAGGTTTTTCAATACCAGTGGTAAAATATATAGAGAATTAGGTCTAAAGGATAAAATAGATAATATGTCTTTAGATGAAATAGTTAAAACTTTAGCCACAGATGGTATGTTAGTAAAAAGGCCTGTTTTAGTAGGTGAAGATATTGTTTTAGTAGGTTTTAAAGAAGATGAGTGGGAAGAAGTATTGAAATAAATAAACCAGGGTTAAATCCTGGTTTACTCCATTTCCACCTTTTCAAATATTCCTTTAGATAAAAATATAAATAATGAACACATTATAATATTATATAAAATTAATATCCAATATTCACCATAAGTTCCAATGTAATTGTTAACAATATTTCTTAAGGTAAAGGACAAAACAATTCCAGGTATTACAATGATTATATTAAATATTAATCTTAAAAAAGTTCCAACTATAGGATTAACCTTGCCACCAAGAATTCTTCTAATAATTAGCTCACAATAAAGGAATAATGCAGAAAAACTTGTATAGGTAAAGGTCAATATTATTCCTTGTATTATACTTATTTTAAATAATATAGTAGCTACACCAAATGCTATTAAGCCATTAATAAAGGATTTTATAATATCTAAAGCTGTAGCAAAAAATATTTTTTTTCTAGAAGGTTCTGGAATTAAAAAAATATAATGATTTTTAATTTCCATTGCCCAGTTATTTCTAGTAGAAAATATTAAATTCATATAGGTAAGCATATATAATAATGCAATAATATCCTTTGATTTGGAAAAGAAAGCATATACAAGGGAAATTACAGTGCTTATTAAGGTACTTAAATCAATAAATACAAATCCTATTTTTTTAGCTTCTAAAATTTGTTTAGAGAAAATAGTTTTAGCTCCAGTATATTTAATTTTCCCCTTAGGCTTTCGAGTTTTTACTTTATTATTATAAACAGTTTTACCTTTTTTAGCTTTACTTAGGGTTTCTTCTTTGGTTAAGGTACTTTCCAATGCATCTTCGTAGTAATCCAAATTTAGACTATATACTATAAATATTAATAATCCAGATAGTGTGATGAGCAGTATTGCATAAATCAAGGTCATAGAATTTATACCATGGATTGCAGCATTAAAAATATTTAGAATCCAACCTATTATAGGCATATATTGAAACAGTGGTAGATTAAGATATTTTAAGACACCCTTTATTATATCTTGTGATTTGGCAATATTATATATGGCCCCAATTCCAAACAATACTACTAAGCTATACAATATTTTTTTAATAATTTTTTCATTACCTTCTTTTAAACTTCCAATGGAATAAATAAAAACACTTAAAACTCCACATAGCAAATTTAATAAAAACATATTTCCAATAATTAATATTCCACCATAACTGTGTACTGGGAAATACATATGAATATTTGGAATTTGAAATAATAGAATCAAAAGAAATGTAAGACTAGTGAATATTTGTTTTATAAATCCATATATTAGAACTTTCTGAGCTTTAATAGGTGCTGGAAATAAAAAATTTACATCTGCCATTCTAAATAAAGTATTTCCTTTTTCAGTACCATTTTTTATTCCCATGTAGATTAAAAGTAAGGTTAAAATTAAAAATATAGAATTAAATATTTGTTTACTATTATCTAATGAATTTTGTTCTATTTTTTTACTATTTAATGTAGCAAATACCATAAATCCTATAAATATAAGATAAGCTACTATTTTAAAGGGATGCTTTTTCAATTCTTTAATAGAATTAATTATAGTTCTTTTAAGGAGATAATTAATAGCTGCCATATTATATTACCTCCGTTACCTTAAAGAAAATATCTTCTAGACTTTCCTTTTTCTCAATTAACTCTTTTTTATCCCTTTCAAAAATAATTTCCCCATCTTTCATTATAAGGACATTATCCCATATATCTTTTATGGAATCTATAATATGGGTACTTATAATTATAGCTTTGTTTTCTGCCTTTAATTCTAGAAAGATAGATTTTAATTCCTTAATGGCTTTAGGGTCTAGGCCTATCATAGGTTCATCAAATAATATTAAATTAGGCTCTGTTATTAAGGCGCAAATTATACTAACTTTTTGCTGCATACCTTTAGATAATTCCTTTCCTAATTTATCCTTTTTATCTATCATATTAAATCTTTCCAAAAGTTCTTTTGCCCTATCTTCAAAATTTTCTATATTATAGGCTTTTGCTATGAAATTTATATG
>JAAZMA010000281.1 GCA_012799055.1 Tissierellia bacterium | reverse complement strand
TCTAAAAAAGCTTCTCTGCCTAATTCTTCCTTAGTCCTTCCTTGAGATTTTATTTTTTCCACTACTTTAGCCTCAGTTGAAATACTAGCATGGTCTGTTCCTGGTAACCAAAGGGCTTCATATCCCTCCATTCTCTTCCAACGAATAAGAACATCTTGTAATGTATACAATGCATGACCCATATGAAGATTTCCTGTAACATTTGGTGGAGGCATCATTATAGTATAAGGTTTCTTATTTTTATTTACATGGGCAGTAAAATATCCATTTTTATTCCAATATTCATATATCCTATTCTCAAAATCTTTAGGATTATATGTTTTAGATAAATTTTCTATCATATTCATTCCTCCTTAATTTTCCCAATAATAAAACCCTTCATCCTTAAAATTAAGGACGAAGGGCATATTCGCGGTACCACCTTATTTCCATAGATTACTCTATGGCACTTGGAATTTTAACGGAATTACCGTTTAGACCTACTACAATTTCAGTCTAAATACTCAGAAGCTACCTTCTACAAATACTTACTAAAAAGGTCTTTCAGCCTATGAACCTTTCTCTCTAATAGGGTATTTGTATACTCCTCTTCTTCATAGTATATTATATTGAAATTATTTATAGATATTATATATATATTATAAGCTTTTGTCAAACAATTATTTCCAAACTAATTGGTACTTTCTTTACCTCTAATGTCAATATATATTATTAAATAATTAATAAAAGCAATTATATTTAATAATACTGTTATTATAAATAAAATCTTTTTAATTACATAGGGAGCTTTAAAAACAACTGAAAACACCGCTGTATAAAGAGACACAGTGGCAATTTTTCCATAATTATTTGCTGGAACTACTGTATTTGCTTTAAATATATATAATATAAATCCACCAATTATCATAAGTATTTCTTTAATACCTATTACTTTTAAAACCCAAGATGGTATTAGTTTAGAAGATGTAAAAGATATAAGTACTGCAAAAGCCATTAACTTATCTGCAAGAGGGTCTAATGCTGCACCTAATTTTGTCATTTGATCATATTTCCTAGCTATATATCCATCTAATATATCTGTAATGCCAGCCATGAAAAAAACAATTCCCCCATATAAAAGGTGATTTTCACTAGTTGAATAAAAGAGAAATAAATAAATTGGTACTAATATTATACGAAATACAGTTAAAATATTGGGTACATTCATATAAAAACCCCATTTCCAATTAAAATATAAATTGTGTAACCTAATATTTTAAAATGAATATTATGGATATAAAAGATACTCGTTATTATATATTATACGAGGAGGGATGGAATGTCAAAACTTTTTAAAATACTTTTTGTAGTATTGACAATATTATTAATTTGTCTAAGTTTAACTGGCTGTAAAAAAGAAGAGTTAAGGAAAGTAAGACTTATAGAAGTGACTCATTCACTATTCTATACACCTCAATATGTAGCCATAACTGAAGGATTCTTTGAGGAAGAAGGTTTAAAAATTGAGCTCATTAATGGAAAAGGGGCAGATAAATGTATGACAGCCTTACTTAGTGGTGAGGCAGATATTGCATTTATGGGACCTGAGGCCTCTGTGTATGTTTACAATCAAGGTAGAGAAGATTATGCCATTAATTTTGCCCAATTAACTCAAAGAGATGGGTCGTTTTTAGTAGCCAGAGAACCTGATCCAGATTTTAATTTTGAAAAACTTAGAGGAAAAGAGGTTCTGGGAGGAAGAAAAGGTGGTATGCCAGAAATGACTTTAGAATACGTTATTAAAAAACACGGATTAATGCCAGGGGAAGATGTAAATGTGAGAACTGATGTGCAATTTGATGTATTAGCTGGTGCTTTTGTCGGTGGAGAAGGAGATTATGTATCCTTATTTGAACCTGTTGCTGCTACTTTAGAAAAAGAAGGCAAAGGATATGTAGTAGCCTCTATTGGTAAGGAAGCTGGATATATACCCTATACCTGCTATTCTACTACTAAAAGTATAATAGAAAATGAACCAGAATTAGTTCAAAAATTTACAAATGCAATTTATAAAGGAATGCTTTGGACCCAAAGCCATTCAGCAGAAGAAATAGCAAAATCAGTAAAACCCCAATTCCCTGACACAGAAGATGAAGTATTAGTCACTTTAATTAATAGATACAGAGAACAAGACAGTTGGAAACCTGATTTAATAATTACAGAAGAAGGTCTAAATCATATGATGGATATAATGGAGTTAGCAGGTGAGTTAGAAAAAAGGGCAGATTATAATTCTATAGTTACAACAAAATTTGCCCAAGTAGCAATGAAAAATATAAAAAAATAAATTTACAAATGGCAAGGAATAGCTAAACCTTGCCATTTGTTTTAAAAATCAAAAAATTGGTAACAAAAAAGTTACGAAAAAGTTACATTTCCCTTTCTTTTTTTGTAAATTTGTAGTATACTACTATGTAAGTTAAATTTATAAAATTAAAAGGAGTTGTTTTTTCAAATGTCGAAGGGGAAAAACTTTAAAAAAACAATTATTACTTTTGCCATTTCAGGTATTTTATTGGCTAATCCACTATTAGTACAAGCTGAATTAGGTGATCAAGTACTTAAATTTGGAATGAATCATGAAGATATAAAAACTCTTCAAGAACATTTAATAGATTTGAAATATTTAGAACTCAATGAAACTACTACATATTATGGAGAACAAACAGTTAAGGCTGTAGCAGAATTTCAACGGGCTCAAGGATTAAAAGCAGATGGTATTTTTGGCCAAGACACTTTTAACGCTTTAAGTAATATTGTATATTTTGAACCATTAATATATACACGTCTACTAAAAGAAGGAATAAGTGGAGAAGATGTACTAGCCTTGC
>JAAZMA010000174.1 GCA_012799055.1 Tissierellia bacterium | reverse complement strand
GGGGGTTAAAAGTAAATATGAAAAAAATTATAATCATATTAATTGGTATTGCTTTAATAGCCTTTGGCATTGGTTTTTTAGCTTTAAATTATGGGGGTAATCTAAAAATAAGTATTGATACCAATGAAAAAAATAGTGGCAATAAATTCTTTGGGAAAAACATAGTAGAGGAAAATATAGATGAAGAAAAAGTAGAAACTGCTAATGGAATAGAAAATATTAATATAGAAACTCCCTTTGTAGATGTAAATATAATATCTGAAAATAGAGATAATGTCCGAATTCATTATAATGGTTCTATTCAATCTAATTATATACCTGAACTAAAAACTAATATAAAAAGCAATACCTTATATATTTCAGCATCAAAAAAAGGACTTAATTCCTATAATGTCTATAAAACTGATTTAAAATTAGACATCTATATACCTACGGATTTTAAAGATAATATAGATATTTCCACTTCTTCTGGGGATATTAATCTTTCCAATTTAAATCTTTATAAATTAAATGTAGTTGCTAGTTCAGGGGATGTAAAATTATCTAATTTATATGCTAATTCATTGTCCATTAAAACCACTTCAGGAGAACAATGGGGTGAAAATCTTGAAATCGAACAAAGTAAGTTTTTAGCTAGTTCTGGAGATATTCAAGTTTATGATCTAATTACTCAATCATTATTTGTAGAAACTTCTTCGGGAGAACAAGAGTTTAAAAGACTTGAAAGTGAAAAAAGTACTTTCTTAGCTAGTTCTGGAGATATTGAAATTTATGGTTATACTGGAGATGTTGATATTACCACTAGTTCTGGAAATATTAAATTAAATAACCATGTTTTCAATAATAATATTACGATTACTGCTAGCTCTGGTGATGTAGATATTATATTGCCTAAAGATGCTGAATTTAATATAAAAGCTAGTACCACTTCTGGAGATATTGAATCTAGTTTTCCAGTTATAGTTACTGGAAAACTTAAAAATAGTTTAAATGGGAAGGTTGGTAATAGTAATAATACAATAAATATTAAAACTAGTTCAGGGGACATAAGTATTGAAAAATAATAGCAATTTCAATTGCAAAATCTAATGCAATCATGACAAAAGATTATGAGCTTAATGATAATATTAGTTATGCTATAAATAATAAATAAATGGGAGGTTTGAAAATGGTCTCTAAAAAAACTATTACTATATTAATAGGAATTGTATTAGTAGCCTTTGGTATCGGATTTTTAGCTTTAAATTTAAAGGGATATGAAATTAGTAAAAACAAAGGTCATGGCTTTTCCATAAATTTAAATCCTACAGCCTCTACAACAAATGTAGATGAAAAGGCTGTGGAGAATATTGATGGTGTGAAAAAAATATATATTTCAACACCTATTGCAAAAGTAAATATTATTCCAGAAAATAGAGAGGATGTATATGTCCACTATCATGGATATATTTCCCATAATATTAAAACTAAATTAAACACTGGAAAAGTCAAAGATACTTTAGAAATAAAAGCAGAAAATAAAAATTATACTAAAATTGGTTTTTCTAATCTTAAAGAAACGGAAATATACTTAGATGTATATGTACCAACTAATTATTCTAAAGATATTGATATTGAAGCTAATTTAGGGGATATTAACATTTCAGATTTTAATTTAAATGAATTAGATATAGATGCAGATTTGGGAAATATAAAAGCAAAAAATATTAATGCCATGGAATTAGACATAGATGCAGATTTAGGAAATGTAAATTTAGAAAATATCAATGTCAAAAATATAGAAATAGAATGCGATTCTGGAAATATTGTTGCTAAAAGCATAAAAGGAAATGCAAAAGTTAAAGCAAATTTAGGCAATATTGAATTAGGCTATAGTGATTTTGACTATAATTTAAATGCAGTATCTAATTTAGGTAGTATTACAATTACTTTACCTAAAAATGCAAGTTTTAATTTAGATGCAAAATCCGATTTAGGTACAATAAAAACAGACTTCCCTGTAACAACTACTGAAGCCTCTAATACTAAATTAAAAGGCACTGTTGGAAATGGTGGGAAAGATGTTAAATTAACTGTAGATTTAGGAAGTATTAAAATTAAATCTAAATAAATGTAAAGGGGACCATATGTACCCTTTACATTTTGTAGTTTATTTCAATCTACTTAAATCCCCTAAATTTACCTACATTCCCTATGTAAGGAAATAAGTTAGTAAGTTAGTGCCAGGTTCAGTTATTGGGCTTTGTGAATTTTTGAACTATTCGCTAAATTATGTTATTATTAAACTAAATAAACTTTTCACAGGAGATGAGAAAAATGAAAGGCTACGGTTTAGTCTTATCTGGTGGTGGGGCTAAAGGTTCTTATGAAATAGGGGTTTGGAAAGCCATAAAAGATATGGATATTCCAATAGTAGCCATAACTGGTACTTCCATAGGGGCATTAAATGGAGCTATGTTAGTGCAAGGAGATGATGATCTTTGTGAATTAGCCTGGACAAATTTTTCTGTAGAAGAAATAATTGACGTTAATAATCAAGTATGGGAAGAAGAAAAAATATATGAAAAGAATTTTAATATATTTACAATTATAAAAAACCTAATTACTAATGAGGGATTAGAATTAACTCCTTTAATAAAGTCTTTAGAACAATATATTGACGAAGAAAAAATTCGTGCTTCTCCTATAGATTTTGGTCTTGTTACCTATTCCTTAACAGATTTTGAACCTTTTCAAGCATTTAAAGATGAAATACCCAATGGCCAACTTGTGGATTTTTTAATTGCCTCTGCTTGTTTTCCCGTATTTAAACCTGTAGAAATTGATAATAAAAAATTTATAGATGGAGGATTCCACGATAATGTTCCCATATCCTTAATGGCAGCTAGGGGAATTAAAGATATAATAGTAGTAGATATATCTGGTTTTGGAGTGCCAAAATCAAGGTATGATAAAGATTTAAATATAATAAAAATTAGCAATAATAAAGATATTGGAAAAACCTTAGATATAAGCCCAGAACAAGCTAAAATGAATATTGAATTGGGGTATTTAGATGCTTTAAAACAATTTGATATAGTGAAAGGGAAAAAATATTATATAGTTCCTAATATTTTTGATAATGAGGAACCAGATATAGGAACCATTACAAGAGGTGAAATTCGTAAAAATTTAGGTATTACAAAGGATACTCCAAAAGCTATAAAAAAATTTATTACTCGGAAGTTTTTTCGAAATATAGATAGTTTTATAGACTTAGATTTAAGCACCAATACTGCCATATGTAATTCTATGGCAGAAATTACAGCAGAAATATTGAAAATTAATGAAAAACAAATATATACATTAAAAGATTTAAATAGGAAAATACTAGATAGGTTCTCAGAAATTTCTCATTGTAAAGATTATATAGATTATGTGGAAAATATAGAAGAACTTATAGAAAATAAAGATATAAAGGGACATCTTATTAGATTAACAAAAGAAATTAAAAATAACCCAGATTTTCTTTTAACTTATTTTTGTTTCCATAATTATAATAATAAAGATGATAAAAAATGGAATGAAATAAAACGAATTACCACTGTGATTAATCCAAACTTAATTATTGCATCCATTTATCTTTCCATGTTGTTAAATTTAGAAGATACTAAATCTAATAATATATCTTTAGCTAAAACGATTTAAGTATAACAAAAAAGCTCCCCTTTTTAAGGTCAATCTTTAAAAAGGGGAGCTTTTTAATATTTTCTTAATCAGTAGTCATTTGATTTTTTAGTTTTTCACTATCATGTTCTATATCTTTAAGAACTACACTAAATATCCAAAGTACTGCCCCTACTATTACATAGGCTAGTGTAAATTTATAATCATATAATAAGGCTAGTTTTGGTGCATGGATAAATCCAATTGCTGCTAATATGGCTCCTACAAAAGAGACTTTTGCTGCTTTTTTTAGCTCATCGTCTACTATATAGGCTAGCATTGCCCCCCAAATAATGGCCGTAAACATGGCTCCTTGACTTAATGGGACTATGGAGGTTGAAACTGCTGCCAAGGCCTCTGGTGCTGCACTTGAAAATTTACCTGCTAAATAATTTGCCAAATATGGAAACATTGCCAATACCACAGCTGGATAGTGTTCTTGTTTTACAGATGAGAAAGCTTGAGATACCATTGACATACCTACAAATACTAATATTGGTGCTATTACTGGTAAGGGAATAATTTTAGCCATAGCTGCAATAATTCCAAAAGTAGATGCAATTAAAAATACAAATCCATTTACTACTGAATATCCCCTTCCTGCATTCATCCATTTAGCACTAACAGATGCAAGATATACAGTAGTTGGGAAAGTTCCCCCAAATAAACTACTAATAATTGTTCCTAAACCATCAACAATTTGAGCTTCTGCTACATCATAATCGTCTCCTGCTGATGCCATAGCCTCTACATTGTTCATAGTTTCAATAAAATTATAAACAGAAATAGGAATTAATACTGCTAAGAGCCCAATCATAGAACTAAATAAATGTTTAAGTCCTCTAACAAAGGCCAAAGTTGGAAGTGGTGGATAAAATCCTACTGTTGCAGCCCCTTCTTTTATTAGATTAGGATCTGCATCCCCAACTATATAAGCTAATACAGTACCAATTATTATTGCAAATAATGAAGTGGGAATTCTAAAGGGCATTTGTTTTTTAGCCACAAAGCCAACTAATATTACTACAAGGACAAAAGCCCCAATTATAGGTGCTTCAAAAGTATGGAAAAACATTTGCCCCCCAATTACTGAAAAAGCCACTCCTGCTAAGGCTCCTAACATAGATGCTCTAGGAAGATTTTCTCTCATCCATCTACCAATTAAACTTCCTAAAACCTCAACTATTCCCCCTAAGAAAGTAGCAGCAACTCCTATTTGCCATGCAATTTCTGGATCTCCTGTTAAATCCAATGCAGGTTTTAATACTCCAAATAAAAATATAAACATTGGTGGAGTACTAATCCCATAAGATAAGGCTGTAACATCATTTCTGCCTTCTTTTTCTGCTAGTTTTTTAGCCATATGAGCATAGTAAAGATTCCCGAAAAGCACTCCAATAGCAGCTCCTGGAATAACCCTTCCATATACAATATGAGCAGGATAACCCATAGCTAACATGGAAATTGCAATTACTACAAAATTGGCTAAATTGTTTTGAAACAAGGAGAAAAATGCGTCTATATCCTCTTTAATAAACATAGGATATTGTTGTTTTGACATAATATCACTTCATTCCCATTTATTATAGTATAATGCCAAATACTACTACTTAATCATATTATAATATTTAATTTTTTTCTTTGTAAGAATTGCACAAATATTATGAATAGTCTATAAACAATTATAAGGTTTTTTTATTTAATAATTAAACTATAAAAAGAACCGTTGGTGAATAAGAACGGTTCTTTTTACACTAAAAATTCCAATTGTATTGAGATTTTTTCCTTTTTCTCCTTTTTCTTATTTTTATAATAAGTATAATTAATGCTATTATTAATACTATTATTCCATATAATGTTAAAGCTATTTTATTTGGATTTTTAAGTCTTG
The DNA here is from genome assembly GCA_012799055.1 of Tissierellia bacterium. Taxonomy (GTDB): domain Bacteria; phylum Bacillota; class Clostridia; order Tissierellales; family Tepidimicrobiaceae; genus JAAZMA01. The sequence continues at coordinate 3,262 of JAAZMA010000174.1, read as the reverse complement.
CTATTATATTTTTATTATTATCTACAATTTTTCTTCCTTGTTTTTCACTATAATATTCTGGAATTTGTGGTATGCCATCTTTTTGCTCAAAGGATTTAAGGTATTCGGCAATGGCTAACCATTCCTTTACTTCATGGCCATCTTCATATATTATTTCCGCTTCGAAATCTGTAATAGGTGTACCATCTTTAGTTTTAGGTACAATGGAGAGTATTCCAAAAGATTGATCTCCTACAATAGATAACATTTGAGCTGAATAGAGTCCTGCTACCACTCTATACAATTCATCATCTATTATTTCTTCAATACTTCCATCTAGGTTTTTTATATTAATATCCACTACTTTATTAAATATTAACCGCTTTGGATTAAATGTATAATTTACTCCTGACATATATAATTGTGCTACACTCATTATAGGTGCAATGGAAGCATCTACTTCTGCTGCAGTTTTTAATTCTTTTCCCGTTAAATAAACAGATATTAAGGGATATCCTGAAACTTTATCTGGACCTATGCCTAGGGAACTTACATTAAATACATCTGACACAGTAATATCCCCTTTAACAAAAGTATTCCTAATGGTACCAGATGGAACAATTGCTGCTGTAACTGGCTCATAATTTTCTCCCTCTGCTTTTTTTACTGCATATATATATGAATCGCTTATTAGATTTCCCAATATATCTTCATCATGTTTTTTCCCCAATTCTCCAAAAGGAGTAAAATTAAAATCAGTTTTAGCTAAAACTTCATCAAATTCCATATTAAATTTATCTAAGTATTTCTCTTGAACTATTTCCTTATAATTATCTATAGACTGTTCAATTTCCCTATCTACAGGAATACCCCTTGTAATTGGTTCAAGCCTATAATCCTTTAATTTCCACCTATCCCCTGATTTTTCTACATTAATTACCCCAAGATTTCTTCCATAGCTACCACAGGAGGCAATTATAGTATTATCAATTACTATAGGTTCTTCTAAGGCAGTATGGGTATGCCCAGATATTATTATATCTATTTCTGGAACCTTTTTCGCCAATATCTCGTCTTCAGACTTAGTCTTGTCTTCCCAAGTACCAGAATGGGATAAACATACTATTAAATCTACATTTTCCTCTTCCTGTAATATTTCTACCATTTTTCTTGCAGCCCTTACTTGATGAGTAAATTCTACCTCTGACATAGGCGCATTTGAATCTGCCTCTTTACCCATAAGACCAAATATTCCTATTTTAACTCCATTTTTCTTAATTACTGAATAATCACTTACTCCATAATTTTCCATAGCTTTACTAAGTTTGTTTAAACTTGGTGTTAAATTTCCATTTTCATCTTCAGGATATGAAATATTAGATGCTACTATTTTAGGTAATCTATCTCCACTAGATATAGCTCCGTTTAAACTATCTGCAAGGCCCTCTGCCCTAAAATCAAATTCATGGTTTCCAAGGGTTACCACATCATAGCCCATCTGTCCTAATAATCTAAGGCTTGGGGAATCTGTTGAAAATATAGTTTGAAATAATGTACCCATGGAAAAATCTCCAGCATCTACTAATAATAAATTAGGATCATTTGCCCTTTCTCTTTTAATTGCAGTACTAAGTCTTCCGTAGCCACCTAAAGTTTTAATCTTTCCATTTTCCTCTACTGTAAAGGGATAAAAATTATCATGTAAATCGTGAGTAAACAATATGGTCAAGCTATTACCTTTCCCTTCTAAATAAGATACTGAAGGAATAAGGGTAAATATAATTAAAGCTATTAAAAATATTGATATTACCCTAATATTTCTTTTCATTTTTCCCCTCCATTTCTTTTTTTAATGATTTTTTAAAAACCATTCTATTAGTTCAGAACCAATGCTTATGGATTTGTTGTATAATCCTAGTACCTCCTCTTTAGTAAACCAGTCTGCATGTAAAATTTCTTCACCATCTACTTTTATATCTCCATCTAAATATTCTGCAGTGAATCCTATCATCATAGAATTTGGATAAGGCCAAGGCTGGGAACCAAAGTATTTAATATTTTTTATTTTAATTCCTACCTCTTCAAAAACTTCCCTTTTTACACAGTCTTCAAAGGTTTCACCATATTCTACAAAGCCAGCTATTACACTATATTTTCCTTCAGGAAAATATTTATTGTGGGCTAGTAAAAGCCTATCTCCCTTTGTAACTGCCACAATAATAGCTGGAGAAGTTCTTGGCCAAGTAGTATTGCCACAATTAGAGCAAACCATAGCCCTTTCAAATTTACTATCTTTTTTATACATTTTAGAGCCACAAACACCACAATATTGATTTAACTTTAACCAATTTAATAATAAATTTGCTTTAGAAGCAAGAAGATAGGATTCTTCATCCACTAATGTAGATAAGGTACGCAAGTTTAAAAATTCTATGTTTTCCTCATTTATATCATCTATTATCTCACCGCATTTACAATTACAATTATAATAACTTCCCATACTTTGTATATTATATATAGATATATTTAACACATCTACATCCTTCCATCTAGGGATTTTTACTTCTCCTTTTTCTTTTAATACCATCAGCTTATTGTCTTTAAATAAATACCAATAATCCTCCCTACTATCCTTATGTAATGGTTTTACTGATGGCTCAAATTTTAAATAATCATTCATTTTAATCCCTCCATTAATCTATTTCTTTTTCTCCTCTAAAAAACATTTTCTACATAATGGTTCATATTCATCAGAAGCACCTATTTTTATTCTTTCTTTGTCTTTTGATTTTCTATTACTAACCCAAGCATCAGAGCCACATCCTACACAAACTGCATGATGTTTATATAAATAGTCTGAAATAGGCATTAATTCCTTGACTATTTCAAAAGGTTGTCCAGTAAAATCCATATCTAATCCTGCTACTATAACAGTTAAACCTTCTTCTAAAAGCTGATTTATGCCTTCAATTATCTTGTCAACTGGCCCACCTAAAAATTGAACCTCATCTATGGCTATTACATCTGGATTTAATTCCTTTACATAATCTATTAGTTCAAAAATATCTCTTACTAATATGGCATTTATACTAGTTAAATCGTGAGTTACTATTTCATTTTTATTATATCTACTGTCTATATTAGGTTTAAATGCTATAGTTTTATATTTAGCTATATTAAATCTTTTAATATCATTTCCTAAGCTGGAAGTTTTTCCTGAAAACATAGATCCAGTGTGTACTATTAATTTACCTTTGTATTGATGCAAATTTTTTTCCTCCTT
>JAAZMA010000342.1 GCA_012799055.1 Tissierellia bacterium | reverse complement strand
CTGATTTAAAACCATTGAAGAAGTTTTCAGATACAGAATCCTTCGATGAAAAATTAGCACTAGAATATAGAGATAAAGCCATTGAAGAATTAGAAGGGGAAGTAAAATTCCCAGTTATAGTATATATGCCATACAATTCTGGTGGAACAGAATGGGCTAAAAGGGTACAAATAATAGAACAGCAAATGGAGAACTTACTTGGTACAGATTATATAGATATTGTAATAGATCCAAAACCACCTACAAACTTCTTATCAGAAGTTAGACGTTCAGGTAAATATGGATTCTTAGAATGTAACTGGGGACCAGACTATGCTGACCCTGAAACTTATACAGATCCATTCTATCCTGGTGGAACCTACAACTTCCCAGAATTTGTAGAGGACTACACAGAAGAAAATGGAGAAAAGAGATATACTAATTTAGTTGATGCAGCAAGAGCAGAAGTACACGATATTGCTAAACGATATGAATTATTTGCAGAAGCTGAGGCATTTTTAATAGAAGAAGCCTTTGTTATTCCATATGGTATTGGCGGTGGAGGATATGCAGCCTCACTATTCAATCCATTTGAATCCCAATATTCACCATTTGGAGTATCTTCATCAAGATATAAGGGTCAAAGACTTTTAGCAAAGCCAATGAATACAGAAGAATACAAGAAACAATTAGAAGTATGGGAAAAAGAACGTGCTAAGGCATTAAAAAACCAATAAAAAAATTATAAACCTAGGGATTATTAATAAAATCCCTAGGTGTTTATAATAAAGCCTTAGACATAATTAAATATAAAAATAGTTGACATATAGAAAAGAGGGAAAAGATGCTAAAATACTCTATTAAAAGATTGCTACAATCTTTACTAACTTTATTTATTGTAATTACAATAGTATTTTTACTTATGAGATTAATGCCAGAAGAAGGATATTTTGGTGATTCTTTTGAAAAGTTAGATGAACAACAAAAAGAAGCTATATTAACAGGTATGGGCCTTAGAGACCCTATTCATATACAATTAAAAAACTTTTATCAAGATTTATTTAAAGGAAATCTAGGACAATCTCTTACCTTTAGACCTAAAGTTCCAGTTTTAGAAATAATTAAGCCAAAAATACCTTATTCCCTATATTTTGGTTTGGCATCCATATGCGTATCTTTGATTATTGGAATTACCTTAGGTATTGCAATGGCTAGAAACAAATCAGGATTTTGGGATAAATTTGGTACAGGATATATAGTGTTTATAAGAGCTGTACCTGCAGCTGTTTATTATCTATTTTTACAATTATATTTGACTAAAGCATTCAAACTACCAATGTTATTTAATATAAACAAACCAAAGTCTTGGATTTTACCCATAATATCCATGTCACTAGGTGGAATTGCCAGCTATGCCATGTGGATGAGAAGATACATGGTAGATGAAACAAATAAGGACTATGTTAAACTAGCTAAGGCAAAAGGATTGAGAAGTAGGGATATTATGGTAAAACATGTATTTAGAAATGCCTTTGTACCAATGGCACAGTATTTACCTTCCGCCATATTATTTACCATATCAGGTTCAATTTATATTGAATCCTTATATTCAATACCAGGCATGGGAGGACTATTAGTAGAAGCTATTGGTCGGCAGGATAATGTTTTAGTACAAGCTTTGGTAATTATCTATGCCTCAATAGGTATAATTGGACTATTTTTAGGAGATTTATTAATGGTAGCATTTGACCCAAGAATTAGATTAGATAGAAAAGGGGGCGCTAGATAATGGTTAATAAAATTGTTAGTCGATATACAGACTCCGTAGAAGAAAATATAGTCGAAGAATTAGATGAACTAGACGAATTATTTGAATTTGCAGAATATGACCAAGCAGAAGCAGAAAGAGGAGGCTATTCTAACTATTCCTATTGGCGTTCCACTTTCCAAGTTTTCTTTAATAATAAAGTTGCTAAATTTTGTTTAATATTAATGACAGTATTGCTTGTATTTACATTTATTCAACCATATTTACCAAATCAAAAAAGTCCAACTAAAATACACATTGATCCAGATACTAAAATGCCAATAGCCAATCATCCACCAGATTCTGAATTTTGGTTTGGAACTAATTCTATTGGGCAAGACCTTTGGTCTCGTGTATGGAATGGTTCTAGAACTTCCCTAATGATTGGTATTATAGTAGCATTAGTAGAGGCATTAATAGGAGTTGTTGTTGGTACAGCTTGGGGTTATGTAAAATGGTTGGATCGGCCCCTAACTGAAATATATAATGTAATTAACAATATTCCCAATACAATAATTATGATTTTAATGACCTATATTTTAAGGCCTGGTTTATCTACAATGATTATTGCCATATGTATAACCAGCTGGATTGCTATGGCACGTTTTGTCAGAAATCTGACCATAATCATTAGAGATAGGGAATACAATTTAGCATCTAGATGTTTAGGTACTCCAACTTGGAGAATAATAACTAAAAACTTATTACCTTATCTAGTATCAGTAATTGTATTAAATACTGCAATATCTGTAGCATCAACTATTGGATATGAAGTGTTTTTAACATATATAGGATTAGGGCTGCCTGTAAGTATACCCTCATTAGGTAATCTTATTAATGAAGGTAGAATGCTTATGATGATTCCAACACAAAGGTATCAATTAATTTTCCCATCAATTATTGTTTCAATAATAACCATATCTTTTTATGTAATGGGAAATGTTTTCGCCGATTCAGCAGATCCTAAAAACCATGTATAGGAGGTATATCATGGAAGATAAAAATATAATATTATCAGTAGAAGATTTAGTAATTAAATTTCATTTAAGAGGACAGGTACTAACAGCCATTAGAGGAGCCTCTCTAGACTTGTATGAAGGAGAAAGTTTAGCCATTGTTGGGGAATCTGGCTCGGGAAAATCAGTTTTTACCAAAAGTTTTATGGGATTATTAGATGCCAATGGTTGGATTGATTCAGGAAAGATAATGTTTGAAGGAGAAGATTTAACTAAATATAGTACTGAAGATGAATGGATTAATATTAGGGGCAAAAAAATAGCCATGGTATTTCAAGACCCAATGACTTCTTTAAACCCACTAAAAACTGTTGGGAAACAGGTTCAGGAGGCAATTGAATTACATCAAGACATTTATGGTGATGAAGCAAAAAATAAAGCAATAGAAATACTAGACGATGTAGGAATTGCTGAACCGGAAAGAAGATACCATCAGTTTCCCCATGAATTTTCTGGGGGCATGAGGCAAAGAGTAGTTATAGCCATAGCCGTAGCATGTAATCCAAGAATATTAATTTGTGATGAACCAACTACAGCATTAGATGTTACAATACAAGCACAAATTTTAAATCTATTAAAAGATCTTAAAGAAAAATATAGTCTAACTGTAATATATATTACTCACGACTTAGGTGTTGTGGCCAATGTGGCAGATAGAGTAGCGGTTATGTATGCAGGAGATATTATAGAGATAGGATTATGTGAGGAAGTCTTCTATAATCCACAACATCCTTATACTTGGGCATTATTATCATCATTGCCTCAGCTAGGAGTAAAGGGAGAACCACTATTTTCTATTGAAGGAACTCCGCCAAATTTATTTTATGATATAAAAGGAGATGCCTTTGCACCTAGAAATCCCCATGCTTTGAAAATAGATTTTGTAAAAAGACCACCATACTTTGAAGTAAGCAAAACACATAAGGCAAAAACATGGTTACTTGACCCTAGGGCACCAAAGGTGGATCCTCCTAAATCCATAGAAATATTAAGACAGAATTGGAGGGAAGCTGAAAATGCCTAAGAAAGAAAAGGAAGTATTATTAGATGTTAAAGACTTAAGAGTGGAATTTGGAAGACGTAAAAAAGATAAATTTGTTGCAGTAAAGGATGTAAGTTTTAATATATATAAAGGGGAAACCTTTGGATTAGTTGGAGAGTCTGGCTCTGGTAAAACCACCATAGGTAGAGCTATTATTCGACTTAATGAAACAGCAGGTGGAGACATTATATTTGATGGCAAAAAAATTAATGGGAAAATAAGCAAGGAATTAGATAAGGAAGTAACTAGACGAATCCAAATGATTTTCCAAGACCCAATGGCTTCTTTAAATGAAAGGGCAAAAGTAGAATATATAATATCAGAAGGATTATATAATTTAAAGAACTATAAAAACGATGCAGAAAGAAAAGCAAAAGTAGAAAAAGCGGTTTTAGATGTGGGATTATTGCCTGAATTTTTAAGTCGTTTCCCCCATGAGTTTTCTGGAGGGCAAAGACAGAGAATAGGTGTGGCAAGGGCACTTATAATGGAGCCTGATTTAATAATTGCAGATGAGCCTATATCTGCACTAGATGTTTCCATTAGAGCACAAGTATTAAATTTAATGTCAGATTTACAAAAAGAAAAAGGTTTAACTTATTTGTTCATTGCCCACGATTTATCTGTAGTAAGATTTATTACAGATAGAGTAGCAGTAATTCACAAGGGACGTATAGTGGAAATGGCAGAAACTGAAAAGTTATATGAACATCCACTTCATCCTTATACTAGGGCATTGTTTTCTGCTATACCATTACCGGATCCTAGATTAGAAAGAAGTAAAAAACTAGAAATCTATGATCCAAGTGTTCATAACTATGAAAAGGAACCCCCAAGGTGGGTAGAAATAGAGCCAGAACATTATGTACTGGCAAATGATAGAGAGATAGAAATATATTTAAAAAGATTAGAAAAATATCGTAGGGGATAGTGAAAATGTTAGAAAAACTTATTTTAGAAGAAATAGAATCTACAGAAGAAGAAGTTTCAGTAGTAATAAAAAATTTAAAGGAAAATAAATGGATATTTAAATATAATGAGGAAAAAGTATTACCCTCTGCTAGCACTATAAAAATTTTAATTATGATAGAAGCTTTTCACAGAATCCAATTAGGTGAATATAAAATAGATGAAAAAATAATAGTAGATAAAAAAGATAGAGTTGATTTTAGTATAATAAGTGAATTAGAAGAAGATAAATACAGTCTTATAGATTTAATAACATGGATGATAATTATTAGTGATAATACAGCAACTAATGCATTAATAGAATTACTAGGTTATGAAGAAATAAATAAAATGGCAGAGTTTTTAAATTGCAAAAATACTGTTTTGCAAAGGAAAATGATGGATTTTGAAGCAGCCAAATTAGGTAAAGAAAATTTAACCACTCCCATGGATATGGCCTTAATTATGGAGAAAATCTATAATAAATCTATTCTCAGTGAAAAATCTTGTGAAATGATGTTAGACATACTAAAACGACAAAGACATAGGGACAAACTCCCTAGATATATTGTAGATGATGTAATTTTAGCCAATAAAACAGGTGAATTAACTGGGATAAATCATGATATTGGAATATTTTATTTGGAAAATCTAGATTATATAATAGGTGTTTTTACAACAGATGGCAAAGATGATAATGTAGGCAAAAAAACCATTGGGAAAATTTCTAAATTAGTATATGATAATTTTAGAGGTGATATATTTGAAAACAGATAAAATAAAATATGGGATATTAAATGAAACAGTAGTCCCAATTAATTTACATCCAAGATTTGATAGTGAAATGGCTGACGAAGGCCTTTATGGAATGATAGTAAAGCTTTTAAAAGATGTAGGTGATGGTTGGTATTATGTTGAAACCCACTATAATTATAATGGATATGTACATGAGTCTAATATGATTATGGATGAGGAAAAAGTTAAAATTTGGGAAGAAAATGCAAATTCTATTATTACCCATTCCATAGTAGATGTACTGCCAAAAGCAAAATATCAAGGAAGCTTGCAAAAGTTATTAACTAGAGGGGCTTCTATTATTCTTACTGGCAAGGAAGAAAAAAATTGGGTAGAAGTTCAATTGGCAGATGGGAATAAAGGTTGGGTAAAAAAAGTTTTTGTAGGAGATAAAATAACTAGCTATAATAAAGAAAATGAAGAGGAATTAAGGGAAAAGCTAGTTAATACAGCTATGTTATATATGGGAACCCAATATAGATGGGGAGGTAAAAGTCCTTTAGGTCTAGACTGCTCAGGCCTATGTTCCATATCTTATATGTTAAATGGAATTATAATTTATAGAGATGCAGTGAGAAAAGATGAATATATGAGAAAAATAGAACTAGAAGAAATAAAACCAGGGGATTTACTGTTTTGGCCAGGTCATGTGGCCATGTATATAGGCGATGACAAGTATATACATTCTAGTTCAGGTAATAGTGGAGTAGCCATTAATAGTTTGAATCCTGAAGATAAAGAATTTAAAGCTAGTTTGGCAAAAACTATAACAGATATAGGTACAATATTTTAATATAAAGCATAGGCCACCGTCTTTTTAGATGGTGGTTAGTTATTTATATGTTTTCTTTGTGATATAATAAACTTAGATATATAAATCATAGGGAGGTATTAAAATGGATGTTTTTACTGCTATTGAACAAAGGAGAAGTATAAGAAAATATAAGGACAAACCAGTAGAGGAGGAAAAGCTACAAAAAGTTTTAGAAGCTGCAAGACTTTCACCATCAGCCCGAAATGAACAAAACTGGAAGTTTGTTGTGGTAAAGGATGCTGATACTAGAGAAAAATTAACTGAGGCTATTGGTCAGCCCTTTGTAAGAGAAGCACCTATTATCTTAGTTTGTTGTGGCACAGAACCTAATGCTATTATGAGAGGTGGACAACCACGATATACTGTAGATTTATCCATAGCCACAGCCTATATGATGCTTGCAGCATATGAACAAGGTTTAGGTACTTGTTGGTTAGGTAGTTATGATGAAAAAGCTGTTAAAAAAGTATTAGGGATTCCAGAAAAAGTAAGGGTAGTTTCCATAACTCCACTGGGATATCCAAATGAGTCTCCAGCACCAAGACCAAGAAAATCAATAGATGAAATTGTAAGCTATGACAAATTCTAATTCATATATTACTGTAATAGGTGGAGCCAATGTAGATATTATTGGTCTACCTTATAATAAACTTAAAAATAAAGATTCAAATCCAGGAAAAACCACCATATCCCTAGGGGGAGTAGGACGAAATATAGGAGAGAATCTAACTCGTCTTGGAATAAATACCAAACTTATAACTGCTATTGGAAAGGATATTTATGGAAGGTTAATAATAGAAGAAAGTAAAAAAATAGGATTAAATATAGAAGAATCCTTAATACTAGATAATGAAAATACTTCCACTTATTTAGCTCTATTAGATGAAAATGGAGATATGGAATTAGCCCTATCTTCTATGGGTATAATGGAAAAAATGAATATAGCTTTTATAGAGGAAAAAAGGGAAGTTATAGAAAACTCCCCTTTCTCTATAGTTGATACCAATATTCCTACTGAAGTTTTAGAATATATGGTTAAGAATTTAAATGTAGACTTTTTTTTAGATACAGTTTCTACTACAAAGGCAATGAAAGTAAAAAATATACTAGGTTATTTTCACACAATAAAGCCAAATAAATTAGAAGCAGAAATATTATCTGGAATAAAAATAATAAATAGTATGGATTTAAAAAAATCAGCTGAATATTTTGTTAAACAAGGGGTTAAAAGGGTATTTATTACATTAGGAGAAAATGGAGTATATTATTTTGATGGAGCTGTGGAAAAATATATTAAAGCACCAAATATAGAAATAATAAATGCTACAGGAGCAGGGGATGCCTTTATGGCAGCAATTGCTTATGCCCATTTAGACAATCTAGATATAGAAAATACATTAAAATTTGCCATAACCACATCAATATTAACTTTGGAAAATGAATATACCATAAATCCAAATATATCAGTAAAAAGTATTATTAAAAGAATGAAGGAGTTAAAACTATGATAGAAAAATACATGGACATAAAAACAGATGTAAAAACAGCCTTAGAAGAAGGAAAGCCAGTAGTAGCACTAGAATCCACCATTATAGCTCATGGAATGCCCTATCCTCAAAATGTAAAAACAGCCTTAGAAGTAGAGAAAATAATTAG
>JAAZMA010000266.1 GCA_012799055.1 Tissierellia bacterium | reverse complement strand
GCCTCCGCAACCGAAGGCCTTTTTGTTGTGCTTGAAATTACAAATTAATCTAATAAATTAGTGTTAAGTTATTAAAATTGCTCAAATAAACTTCTGCTCATTTTTTCATACGAAACTTTACACTATCTTATGGAGATAATTATATTCTATTTTTATTTATTCTACATTCTTAAATGATCATTTTCTTACATTTTTATTGTATCATTTATAATCTCAATAAAAAAAGACACCTAAGATTTCTCTTAAATGCCTCTTTCTTTATCTTTCTTGTTGCTGGTGCTTTTCTTTCACCTTGCCTTTAACTACTGTATTTTTCACTTTGTCCTTGAACTTATTTAAAATATCCCTTGTTGAATCTCTCTTATTTTCTTTCTTTTCATATCTTTCTATGGCTTTTTTAAAGGCTAGATCCATAGCCTTGGTATCTTTTGCCTGGAAAAATACAGAATATAGTCCAGACTCCTTATTCTTCATTACAGAAAACCTAACTCCATATCTGTTAAGTTGTTTTTTAAGTTCCTTGACTTCACCTTTTTGTAATTCAATATTTTCAAGCTGACCCTTTTTAACCATGTCCTTAAGTTTCCTTGAATTAGTCTTCCTTTTCTCACTAAGATATTCAGCAAGTGGCTTGCTTTTTTCAGCTGCATCTTCCATAATCTTTTTAATTGCCTTATAGATTGCTTTTGCCGAATACTCTGCAACCTTAATCTCAATATTTATAGCCTTATTATTGACTTCATCATTTACCATATAGGTAACCTCCTTTCTAGGGAAATAAAAATAGCGGCCCAGATTTTTACATCTGAACCGCTAATTTTTTATTGTTTAAAATAAATAGATATAACCTATCAATTATTTTGCTCTAAATATTTAAAACCCATACTCCGCTGAATGGATCTTGGAAATTCAAGATTTAAATTATCATTTTTAAAAATGATAATTGCTCCCTCTGATAAAGGTATCCTCGGGGATTTTTAGGTACTTTAGAATCTTTTTAATAGATTCATTAAGGGGCCTTGCATAGCTCCTCTCCCAAGGCCTATCCGGGTAACATATAACCCGAATCATAACAGCGTAGAAAACATCATATATAACACGCTGTGTAGGGCGTTTCATCTTGGCCTTTCTGGGGCCAATAATGTAGTCATCATCTTCCATTAATCCGCGCCTTACAACATACTCTGCCAATGACAGCATAAGGATGCAGATGAGCATTAAGTAAGAAAATGCTTCAATACGTTGTGGCGATTCAAGAAAGATTGAATTGACGAATTGCGGTGACTTCAATTGTTGAAATTTCTTCTCCACACTGTCCTGGGTTTTGTATTCCCTAAGCAGAGCTTTCCCAGTTATCTCTAGGTCATTGGAACATAGTACGAAGCAACAAGCCCGATCAATAGCTTTCGTTATTTTTTCTTGGTTTAAAATAGGGCTAAGTTCTACAAAATAGCGATATCCCAATACTTTCCGATCCTTACCTTTTGCAGGGCGGCCACGCTTACGGCGTTCCTCCAGGCGAAGGGAATAATTGATATCGTGATACTTAAGTTTTTTAAACTCCCTGGAGTTAACCTTTTCCATTTCACGATTTGCATCCTCTTCACAGGCGAACTCCCGTTTAGACAAGGTTTTTGATACTTTTATAATGCGTTCCATTTCCCTTTTTACTGCTTTATCTACCGTTCTTTTCTTTGTTGCCTTTAAAGAAGGGGAATAGCATACCGCAAGTCTAAGCTCATGTTCTTGGTAGGTACAGGTTTTCTCTAGAATTCTATAGGGTATCGGTTTACCTTTGGCATTGATAACTTCTATGCCTTCTAATGTATCAAGCCTGTTTACTGCTTCTTCTATACTTTCCTTGGCTATCAGAACATTATCGGGAATACGGGTTATCAGCTTTATATCTTTTTGGGTGGATAGATCCAGATTCTCCTTGGAAAACAGAGCACTGTCTGCAATATAGTAAAATTTATCTTTGTCTACATTTAGATTATGAAGGGTAGCATCCAAGGCATTGATGGTGTCTGTGTTGTAGGTTTTATCATCTTTGTTCCCGGAAAGTACAGTTGCATCTACGACCAGACCATTGGCACAACCTATACCAAATTTAATCTGCTTTTTATCGTTCCTTTTATCTTTACTATGACCAAAGTCCATCTTTATGACCCCATCGGTACCTTCATAGGTTTCATAAAGACCCCACATGACTTTGGAAGTAGTATCAAAATTGATGTTTGTAACCTGTATGCCGTACAGCGTAATGGCTTTGGCCGCAATTTGTGAAAATATCTTCTTACATCCAGCTGCGTAGAAAAGATCCAGAAAACCACCAAATCGGTCATCGTTAATTTGCTCAAGCTTTACCGGATGATGGAATAAACCCTCTAGATCCGTATATTGGTAATATTCCTGTAGCCTTGATAAAGGCATATGATCATCACACATGTTAACCATCATCATAATTGCGTCAACACCATAAGGAATATCCGGGGGCCGGCCATTAATTGAACCAAGTGCTTTATTGATTATTTCAGGTACCCCTAAAGATTCGCATAAGGCCACGATAAAGCCTTCTTTCCCTATTGTATGCGTTTCAACTATTTCTGGATCCACCATAGCGTTTTCCTCCCAAAGTTTTTCACTTTAAGAAGATATTCGACATAAATCCTGAAAATCCTTTTGGTAATTAATAACAAATTAAATACAGAGTTACCATTTTTAGTTTGGCGGAGTATGGGTTAAAAATTATTTACTATATCATTTTTTTCATTCTCATATAAAAATTTCTCAAGTTCCAATTTTAAATCATCAAAAGACTCTAAATTATATTTTATATCTTGTATTCCACTAACATATTCAGTGTCATCAGCTTCCATCATTTGGTCAAAAGATGAACCATATACTTCCATTTTCTTTTCAGGCTCACCCTTTTTTATTATATCAATTGTTTTAATATGGGATAGTTTTATATACTTTTTAATTTTTTGAATATATTGTTTATCAGCATCATTAATAATTTTATTAAAATCATCTTTAGTTGTTATATCTCTTGCTTTTTTAAGTAATTCTTTAAGCTCTACTTGAAATTTAGATTCTTCCTCAGTTGTGTTATTACTGATTTTACTTATAACTTCTATTAACAGCTTTTTTTTCGATTCTATTACATCTTTTTTAAGCTCTTTTGTTTTAGGATTTTTATAATCTGTATATGAGTCAAAACCGCAAATTTCTATTATTTCAACATATCTTTTGATATCTTCATTTAATGTTTTTATCTCAACATTTAAAGCCAATTTTTCATCATTTATTAGCGAATTGTCAAAAAACTCCCATTTTCTTGCATTAGTTAAAATAACCTTATTATTTTTCACTAAACTTGCTAAAATCTGGATATATAATTGATCATCATATTCTTTCTTACTTTTATCACCCTTACTATTTACATATTTATTTAACATCTCTACGCTATTTGGTACCTTAACCTCAACAGAAGCTATTGATTGCATAGAATTATATATTTTCTCATCTCTGTTATTATAAAAGAAATTCCTTGCTATCAATAAATCGGGGATGGCTTTCGACAAAACAGAATACTTATACCTAGTATGTGTTTTTGTATTATCTTGTGCAAAATTATGACAATCTATCAATTCAATATTAATAGATTCCTTTTTCTTATTTATGACTTCTTCAATTATTGGATATATCAAATAACTTTGAAATTGATCTTCTTTAGGACTAAAACATAATAATTCAATCATTTTTTCTAAATACCATGTTATATTGCATTTTGATACCACAATATTTACCTCCCTTGTAATTTCTTCCATTATAAATAAAAAGATACTGCAAATAAAACTGTAACTTTCTAAACTTATAATAATTTTCTTTATACTATATAAAGCACTTAAAGTTTTTCTATCATGCACTGCTTACAATAATTAAACCCTAATTACTCTAAGCAATGCACGAGAATTTTTGTGTAAAAGTTCCTGAAACCCTTGATACTAAAGCATTTATGCACCCTATCACTATTATGACACGTTCCCCAGTTGCACATACTAATAGCATTTTTCTTTGTCTATTTTCAAGGTCTTCACATACATTAATTATTGCTTCTTTTTGATAATATCTATTTGATATTTCATCTTTTATTTCTATATTTTTTAACGGAAGCTTCGTATATCTTCTATCTATCATTAATTGAAGCTCTGACTTTTTATAAAAACCATATACTTGTCTTTCACTGTACTGATTATAATCATCATATATATAGGTTTCAAATCCATTTGTAAAGAAAATAACTGGCCTCTGTCCATATTGTTTTTCTAAGCAATCTGCATATAGCTTAGCTTGCTGCTGGCCCACCTTTGGATCTTTAGATGTTCTTTTGGCTTCTATTACAGCTAAAGGCTTACCATTATCACCATATAAAACATAATCAACATAGCCTACACCTTCATTATTAGGCATTCCCTTAACTTCAACTTCTTCACCTACATCGGAACCTATATTCCATCCAGCAAGTTTTAATTCAACGTCTATATATCTTTTTCTTGTTTCAAATTCACTTATTTCATCTATATTAAAATCATAATTTTCTTTATTTTCTTTTCTCTTTTGGGTTAGTTCTTTTATTAATTCTTCATTTTGCTTTCTTATTTCTTCAATTTTTTTATCTTTAGAACTAAGCTTACCATATAAGTCTTTTAACTCTTCTGGTCTAGTTCTTTTTTCTACTCCTTCAAGTAAAAGATCCTCATCAAACTCTTCTGCTGTAAATTCATCTGCATAACAATAATCAATCCAACTTACAAACTTATGAAGGTTATTTAATGCTAAAACAGCCTCTCCTCTTTTAATATTAGCATTAGTATGAACTGCAACATTGCCAAGTTTAACAATATATTTTATCAATGGTAACATTTCGTAATCTATAAGTTCAGCAAAACTATTGTTGTGTATTAAGGAACTTATATTATCTTGATAAGGTATAATTAAATCAGAATCAAAACTATATACCCACTTTACAGCTAATTCTAAAGCCCTTCTTGATAAAATAGCAGTTGTGGCTGGACTAACTAATATACTTTTTTCTGCTTCTAAGCAAGCATTAGTAAAACTTTCAAAATTCTTTTTTCCTTTTAAAAAATCAAAATTCCCCATAGCTCTCCCCCTGCTCTACTCGACTATATGTAAATTATAACATATTTTTACTTTCCTTTTAAGTTAACATTCAAACAATACTAATAAATTTTGTTACTTAACTTTATAGCTCAAAATTTGCTTAAATATAATTTTCTTTTAATTAAACTTATATTAATGAATTAAAGTTATCTTCAAATTGACTAAAATCTTGCTTCATCTTAAAACAAATTTCAATTTATCGATTTGTTTAACAAATTCAGCGAATTGATTTTGTAGTTCTATTGGTGGCTGATATACTGGTATTGAGTTACATATACTTTTATTCATATATAGAACTGTTGTACTACTTGCTTTAGATAACATATAATCTTTTCTGAATCCTAGGTAGTACATTAGAAAAATATTATTAATATTCTTACATTGGAATGAATGCAATTGTTGATTAATAATCATTTCTCTTCCTGCAATAGAACAAATACCTAAGTTTCCTACACAGCTCATTAGTACACTACCTTCAGGAACCTTTTTTCTTTTAACTTCATTTATTTCATCATCTGTTAATCCTAAATTTGATTTAGATTTAAAAGTTATGCCATTAATAATTAAATCTTCTATTGTTATCCATGGGATATCACCTGTAAAGCTTTTAGGTTTATCCCTTCCAGGTACCATACAATCACAAACATCAATTACTGCTTTAACATCCCATCCCTTTGTATTTAATACTGGCTCACCAAACATCTCCACAAATTTTGATTTAGCAATTTTATGCAAATTATATTCTTAATATACCTATTACTTATAGAAAAATGCCTAGGTGGAATATACCTAAGCATTTTCTTATATAAACTTTATCCTATATATCTTCTATGAGAAATTTTTACGTTATTTTGATTTACCATAGCATATTGAAGAGTCGTATCGATCTTCTGATGTCCTAAAAGCTGCTGTACTTGCTCTATTGGCACCCCTTTATCTATAGCTTTTGTGGCAAGAGTTCTCCTAAACTTATGGGGATGTACCCTATTAATGTTAAGTTTCCTTCCCAATTGTCTTAATCTTATTTCAACACCACTAATATTCAATCTACTATATGGCCTTAATAGTGAAACAAATAAAGCTTCATTATCATCTATTCTGCTTTCAAGATACTTTTGTAAATGTATCTTTGCTTTAGCATCAAAATATACCCTTCTTTGTTTGTCTCCTTTTCCTTCAACTATACATTCCCTTTCATTAAAGTCTACATCTTTAATATTAAGTTTCACCAGTTCTCCAACACGTATACCTGTAGAATTTAATAAATCTATCATTGCAAGATCTCGTATTTCCATACAACCATCACGCATTAACTCTAAATTTTCATCTGAAAATGTTTCCTTTATCACTTTTCCAGTTCTTATTTTACGAATTCGCCTTATGGGATTTTTCAAAATATAATTTTCATCTTCAAGCCAAGAAAAGAAACTTGAAAGAATACGTCTAATATTATCAATATTTACTTTGCTACAATTACTTTTTTTATAATATTCTTCTAAGTAACTTCTTAAATCTTCCGTTGTAATGTGCTTTACTGGCTTACCTACCATTTTTAACATATTTTCTATAGTTGATTTATAATATTTTATTGATTTTTCTGAACATCCCTCTACACGCTTTGCAGATATGAAAATATAACAATAATCTGTTTTATCATCATATAAATTTCTATCACTATCTTCATATTTAAATTTTAATCCTTGCAACTTTAATAATAAAACCTTATGAAGTTCTTCCATTTGCATATTATTAAGTAACCCTATCATAGATTGTTCAATTTCAGTAATAACTTTTTCCATTATAATCTACTCCCTTATCAGTTTTGATTATAATTATGTCCACTTTAAATCAATAAATATCAATTCAATATTTAGGTTTCATATTATTATTTAGTTAAATAATTCACCTTTAAAAGCTCTTTGCATTAATGAATTAAAGTTGTCTTCTAACTCTTTTAGACTTTTCTCCATTTCAAATTTCAATTTGTCGACTTGTTGAACGAAAGCTGCAAACTCATTTTGAAGTTCTATTGGTGGTACTATAACATTTTGCTCACTCAATATTTTAAGGTTTATATTTTTTTGAGCTGATTCTGGTGCTGAATCTTCTAATATCTTTTGTAGAAACGACATCCAAAATTGTATATACATTGTGTTAGTCTTTTCATTTGGTATAAAAGCAACAACACTATCTGGAAAACAAGCATCAAAAGTTAATATACTTGTTTTTGCTATATTAGCGGCAATAGTGATACATAATGTTCCCTTATCCCACATTTTGCTCTGTTTAAGACCTAACTCTGAATATGTTTGTGTATATTCTTTTAAATATATACCAGCATTTGCAATATCGCCTGTTTGCACCAAAGGATATGGACCACCTAATAACTCTGGAGCATTTCTCGGCCTATGCTTAGACTTCCCTCTTGCTAATCTCCCTAACTCATTTAACTTCTCTTTATTCCATCCTTTTGAATTAGTAACAGGGTTACCAAACATCTCGATAAATTTTGATTTAACTAATTCATCTAAAGCTTCTATTTGCTCTTTTCTTTTATTTATTAATTCTTGAGCCTTATTTAGTATATTAACAATCTTCTTTTGAATCTCTAAATTGCAATAAGGTATTTTTATTTCATTTAATTTAGACTTATTTAATGTAGCTCCCATTACTGCTCTATCAGTGTTATTAAAATTTAATGTCTGTAATGCATATATTAAATATTCAGGAATAAGAGTATCTTTATTTTTTATTGGAAAATTTGCAATTGCCTCATTCGTATACATATCATTTCCTAATATTGCTGTTTTCCCAATAGAAAGCTTAAAACTCATTACAACAGTATTTTTAGGAACTATCTTCATATTAGATTCCTTTACGGCAATATCAGTGATTTGCTCCTTGGTTTCTGATATTATATTTTTTTTCATATCAGAAATTGATAACCAATAAAATCCATCCCCCCAATATTTACTGTTATTCCTTGAAGGTGTTTTCCCAATATTTATCTCGCACAATTCATTTAGTTTAATATACTCCATAACCTACTCTCCAATCATTTTTACTAACTCATCTATTCCCTTAATTATTTCTTTTTCTAAAGTCCTAACTCTATCTAAAATAACACTTGGAGCATCATAAACAACTTCTTCATATTCTATTTCCTTATATTTATTAATTGAAAGATCGTATCCATTTTCTCTTATTTCTTCTACTGGTACCAAAAAGCTTTGTTCTGTTCTTTTTCTATCCACTTCTTTATCTAAGTTATTAAATCTTTCAATTATATCTGGTATATCATTTTCTTCTATTGGATTTCTCTTATCATCTAAGGAATATCCATCTGCTTTCATGTCATAGAACCATACTTTATCGGTTCCACCTGTTCCAGTTTTAGTGAATATCATAATGGCAGTAGAAACTCCTGCATAAGGCTTAAAAACTCCACTTGGCATTGAAATAATAGCTTCAAGCTTATGATTTTCTACTATTTCTTTTCTTATAGATTTATGTCCGCCTGTTGAACCAAAAAGAACTCCATCTGGTACTATAGATGCACATCTGCCTCCTGTTTTTAATATTCTTAAGAATAAAGCTAAGAATAAAAGTTCTGTTTTCTTTGTTTTTGTTACTTTTAAAAGATCTGCAGATACTGCTTCATAGTCTAAACTGCCCTTAAATGGTGGGTTTGCTAATACTAATGTGAACTTTTCTTTATCTGTATTTACTTCTGATAAGGAATCCTTATATTCTATATTAGGGTTATCAACACCATGAAGCATCATATTCATAGCACCAATTCTAAGCATGGTTCTATCCATATCAAAACCATAGAACATATTATTATTAAAATGCTCTTTTAAGCCTTTAACTAAAAATAAATCATTGTGATTTTTTCTTAAATATTCTTGTGATGATACTAAAAAACCAGCGCTACCCATTGCTGGATCCACAATTACATCTTCTGGTGTTGGCTTCATTAAATTAACCATCATATCAATAATATGTCTTGGGGTTCTAAACTGGCCATTAGTTCCAGCTGTTGCAACCTTAGATAATAGATACTCATATAAATCTCCCTTTGTATCTTCATACTTTTTAAACTTCATATTACTAATTCCATCAACTATTTTACTTAGCATAAGTGGTGTTGGAATCTTAAATATAGCATCTCCCATATATTTTGCATAAGCTGATTCATCATTTCCATGAAGATTTTTAATAAAAGGAAATACTTCGTTTTGTACAATTAAATACATTTTTTCTGTATCACCTTCATTAGAAAATTTGCTCCATCTTAAATGTTGCTTGTCTTCTGGAAAAGTTCTTTTAAAGTCTATCCCTAAAATTGAAGCTTCTGCTTCCTTTGTTGTTTCAATGTCATCTAAACCTTTAATAAATAAAAGATATGTAAACTGCTCTATTACTTCTAATGGATTAGTTATTCCGCCTGTCCAAAAGGTTTCCCAAATTTTATCTACTTTACTTTTTAATTCACCTGTAATCATTCTTTTGACCTCCTAAGTTTATATACTTCTATTTTACTATGTTTTACAGTTTTTTTCTATTTATATTAATAAATCTATAATTAATCTATAAATAACAAAAAAAAGAGTAGCATTGCTACTCAAATTAAACTTTACTATAGCTAAGTAAATATTCATCAACTAAACTATTAAAATTCATTCTGTAAATATCTATTCCTAATTTATTAGCCATTTTTTTTAACTTCTTACTATGCAATTCTTCACAACACATACCTAAATATATTCCAGTAGGTTCTATTCCAAGTACACTCATAGGAATTGAGATTCCCTCATTCACTTTAATAGATTTTTTTACTAAAAATTTAGGAAAAAGTAATCTCCATTCATTTTCATATTCCCATGATTTATGCTTTATTGTACTATTATGAAAAAGTAAGTAACTATATAAATCTAATTTTTGTTTTTCAATGTCAGTCAATTTCAACTTTATATTCTTCATAATTAGACTTATAGTATTCATATATAACATATTTGCTGGTGCTCGTTCACTTTCATAAGATATTGGATAAAAAAAATCAGGCTTATTGATCCTATACTCAACATAAAATCCTCTATGATTATTTGCATAGTGTGCCCACATAGGCATAGAACTAGATACATTATTTATCGTAAAACATGCTATTAAAAATCCATTTAAATATTGGTGTTGTATGTTTTCAATAATATTTATAGGATAGTTATATTTTTTTATTATACTCTCATCTATATATAATGTTTTTAATTCAAAAGGATCATTTAATCTTTCATAAGTTGATAGCCAAAATAGCTTTTCTTGAATAGAATTAATTTTTATGTCATTTAGCTTCTCATAATTGTCATTTTCTTCATACTCTTGAGATTCACTCAAATATATAAATTTATATACTTTATTCGGTACATTAGAAAGCCTGTATGCATCTGCCTCATCAAATTTATATTCTTTTATTAAATTTATATATTCCTTAATATCAAATTCCATAATTTTATCCCTACTATCTCTATATTATAAAGTCATTACATTCCAACGCTATTCTTGAAATGATAATGTGAAATTAGCATCTTTATTATACACACCAACTTTTTGTTCTAATCTAACAACATATGAACTAAATGCAATACTATTTTCTTTACCCTTTATTACCATACTATTTAATTTAAAGGAATTAATAACATTAGTTATAGTTTCTTTTTGTTCAACGGTAAGATTAAAAAAGTAAAATTACTCAATGTTATCACTTCTTTTACCCTACTACTATTTTATAACAAATATAAAAATAAGCCAACGCTTGCTATTATTTACTTATTTTATAAAATTTGTTTTTTGCAAAACATGTGTATTTTAAGGAATGTAAATTGAAAAAGTAATTTCCGCTTTTTAAGTTAAACAGAAGTTAGTTTTGCAAAGAGTTTGATATAATTAAAATGATATTTGTCCTGAGCATATTAGGAGGATTAATTATGTCAAACAAAGAT
>JAAZMA010000340.1 GCA_012799055.1 Tissierellia bacterium | reverse complement strand
TGATTTTCTTCCCTTAATTCCCGTAATCTTTTGCTTATCAAAGGGCTCACCCCTAGCAAGAAATTTTAAATAAGTACTATTTAATTAAAAATATATTCTAACCAATATCTTTAAAAATAATCTTTTTTAAGTAAAAAGACTGTAGATAAATTATATAATAAAAGATTGTCATATAAGGAGAAAACAACAGATAATCGTGCAAACCGCTGACAAGCAACTAATAGTTGTATAAAATATCATTATTAAGTGAAATATTGTAATTAAGCCACTTAAATTTCAAATTAGAATTAGGTATAAATACTATTTTAAGTATTAGGATTTGTAGCAAAAAATACATATACTTATAGCAAAAATAATCATGAAATATAATAGTAATATTGATAAAATCTTAAATTATAGGTATTTTAAGAAAGGATGTCCAAATTGGCCAGTAAAGAAATGTTTTTACAAAAAATAATTATAGAAAAAAGCAAACAATTTGACAATCTAATGAAATATTCTCTAACAGAAGACGAAAAATATCTTAAAAAAATGGAAGAATTTTATCAAATAATAAATGAAGTTGATATGGGGCTTAAATATGGCTTATTTGCTAATTTATTAGAAGAATTTAATTCTTGTATTTCTAAAGAAAAAGAAAATACAGTTTCCAATATATTAAATTTATATGCTAGAACTTATTCTAAAATTGAAAATTTAAATAAAACAATATTAGACAAAAATTATAAAAAACAAGAAGACAATGAAGTCAATAATTCTAATAAACATGAAGCCAAAGAAATTTTAATTATTGATGACGATGTATTATTATTAAAATTAATTGAAAATAGTATGGAAGAAGAAGGTTATAATACTATAGTATGTTCTAATCCTCTCCAGGCCATTGAAATATTAAAAGAAAGAAAAGTATCTTTAGTGGTATTAGATATGATATTACCAAGTATTGATGGATTTAAAGTAACTAAAATGATAAGAGAAATTGATCCATTACTTCCCATAATTATAATATCAGAAAAAGATGATTTAAAAACTAAAATTAATGTGCTTAAATTAGGTGCCGACGATTACATAATTAAGCCTATTAATATGGAAGAGCTTTTTGCTAGAATTGATAGGGCTTTAGATAGAAACAGTAATTATAGTATATTGTCCATTGAAGATGGATTAACTGGAGCCTATACTAAGGAACACTTTTGGGATAGGGCAAGTGAAAAAAGGGAACTATATAATAGAAATAAAAAACCATTTTCCATAGCTTTCATAGACATAGACAATTTTAAAGAGGTAAATGACAGTTTTGGTCATTTAATTGGGGATCAGATTTTAAAATGTTTTATTAAGGCTTTAAAAAGTACATTAAGGTCTACAGATTTAATATTTAGATTTGGGGGAGATGAGTTTATAATCATATTTCCAGAGACTGGAGAGAAAGAGGCAAAATTAGTAATGGAACGGTTTAAAAGAGAAAAGAAATGTAGACATTGTGATAATAATGGATGTTTTACTTTAGATAATCTTAAATTTTCAACTGGAATTACTGAAATAAAAAGTAAGGAGGATACTATTGAAAAAATCATAGAAAGAGCAGATAAAGCGCTATATTATGCTAAAGGTAAAGGGGGAAATAAAGTCTTTATATACAAAGATTAATATTTCAACTTACAAGACTAGATAAAGTATTTAAGATTAAAGCAGGGTAAATATATCTAAAAGTTTTACAACAGTCTATTTTAATAGGACTGTTGTTTTTTATTTATGATATAATTATCTTATACAATACCACATAAGGAGTGATTTAATGAGCCTACTTATTAAAAATATTAATTTAGTCCCTATGGACGGCAAAGAAGAGATAAGGGAAAACACTAATATTTATATTGAAGATGACAAAATAACTCATATAGGTGAATTAAGAGAAGATATAAAAGTAGATAGGACAATAGATGGTAAAAACAAATTGGCTATGCCAGGGTTAATTAATGCCCATACCCATATAGGCATGTCATTACTTAGAAATTATGCAGATGATTTGCCATTACATGAATGGCTTACACAAAAAATATGGCCTACAGAGGCAAATCTTAGGGCGGAAGATGTGTACTGGGGTTCAATGCTAAGTATGGTGGAAATGATTCAATCTGGTACTACTGCTTTTTGTGATATGTATTTCTTTATGGATGAAGTGGGAAAAGGCTTAGAAGAAATAGGTATGCGTGGGGTACTTACTAGAGGTCTAATAGAAGAACAAGGACAAAATTCAGACAAACTATTAGATACAAAAAATTTATATAAAAATTGGCATGACAAAGGAAATGGCAAGATAAAAGTAATGGTAGCTCCACATGCACCTTATACTTGCAGTCCTAAGTTTTTAGAAGAGATTATGGATTTAGCCAAGGAATTAAATACAGGTATTCACATTCATTTATCAGAAACTGAAAAAGAAGTAAAGGACAGCTTTGAAAAATGGGGAAAATCTCCCATAGAACATGTATATGATTTAGGATTATTTGAATTTCCCACAGTAGCTGCCCACTGCGTTCATGTAGATGATAAAGATATAAGCATTATGAAAGCCAATAATGTAAATCCAGTAAATAATCCTAGTAGTAATCTTAAACTGGCTTCAGGTTTTGCACCTATAGATAAAATGCTTAAATCTGGTATAAATGTAGCACTAGGTACTGATGGTTCTTCTAGTAATAACAATTTAAACATGTTTGAAGAAATCCATTTGGCTTCAATTGTAAATAAAGCTGTAAATAAAGACGCAATATCTGTACCTGCCATAGAAGCATTAAAAATGGCTACTATAAATGGTGCCAAAGCCCTAGGATGGGATAATGAGATTGGCTCTATTGAAATAGGCAAAAAAGCCGATATTATTCTTATAGATATGCACAAACCACATTTGTATCCAATACACAATATAATATCAGCACTAGCTTATTCTGTACAAGGTTCAGATGTGGACACAGTAATAGTAGATGGGAAAATTTTAAT
Source organism: Tissierellia bacterium (assembly GCA_012799055.1). Lineage (GTDB taxonomy): Bacteria > Bacillota > Clostridia > Tissierellales > Tepidimicrobiaceae > JAAZMA01. The sequence continues at coordinate 145 of JAAZMA010000340.1, read as the reverse complement.
GGAAAATAGAGAAATGAAAACTGTAGATATGGAAAAAATAATGTATAATACAGAGAAAATAGCTCAGGATTTAATTATGCGTTAAGACGAAAGACAAGATCCTTCGTGGGTAAGGCTAATGATGCACCAGGGACAGTTCCTTTTG
>JAAZMA010000243.1 GCA_012799055.1 Tissierellia bacterium | reverse complement strand
AGCAGTTTTAGCTTAATTATAGGGAGGAAGATATGGGAAGAATTGCTGTATATTATAGTGCATGTTCTACATTAATAAGTAGTTTAAGAAAATGTAGAAATCAACTAAAAGAAGAAAGTAATTGTGCAAGTAAAGCTCTAAGAAAATTAGGACAAATTAGTGAAAGTTATTATGAATTGAATAAGATATATGACAATTTAAATAGTATAAGAAGTAAAAGTGACTCAGATATAGTAAAGATGGAGAATTTTGAAAAGAGGCTGAAAAAATATGTTGAGATGGTTAAAAAGAGTGATAATGATATATGTAATATAATTTAAAGGAAAAAGCGGAAGAACTCACAAAAGATTTATAAAATTAAGTGTTGACTTGGCAGTAAATACCACGTATAATTATTAATATAAATGGATTGTTACTCTTTGAGGCATTACCTGTTATTTTGGTGTGCTTTCAAGGAGTTTTTTTATATGATTTTAGGGGAGGGTGAAGGTAATGAGGGCAATTAAAAAAATAAATAATAATGTAGCAATTTGCTTAGATAGCAAGAATAAAGAGTTGGTTGCCTTTGGCAAAGGTATTGGATTTCCCACAATGCCATATGAAATAACAGATTTGAGTGAAATATCAATGACCTTTTATCATATTGATTATCAATTTTATAGCTTAATGGAGAACATTCCTAAAGATATTTTTGATGTTTCAGCTCTCATTGTAAATAAAGCTCAGCAAACTTTAGATTCTAGTTTAAATCCTAATCTTGTTGTTACTTTAGCTGATCATATTAATTTTGCAATTCTTAGATTAAAGAAATATAAAAATATGAAAATGCTATTTTCTTATGATGTTGAGCAATTATATAAAAAAGAAACAGAGTTAGGAAGATATGCAGTAGATCTGATTCAAAAAAATTAAATATGACTTTACCTGAAAGTGAAATTACCAATATTGCAATGCATTTTGTTAATGCACAGGAAGAAGGTTCCGCAAAAGTAGAGAAAATTGATGCAGAGGTATTAATTAGCGATGCTACAGACATAATTGAAAGCATTTTTAATACAAAAATAAATAGAGACGATTTTAGTTACAACAGATTTTCTATGCATATTCGTTACTATTTGAAAAGGATAGAAGATAAAAAACAATTTAAAAATGAGAACAAAGATTTACTGAATACCATGAAGGAAAACTATCCAAAAGTATATCAATGTTCATTAAAAATTGCTGATTTAATCGGTAAGGCATATAAGGCAGAAATTATAGAAGAAGAAATTCTATATTTAATGATACATATAAATAGAATAGTTCAAACCACAATATTGAAAGATTAAGGATTGTTACTCGTAATGGAGGCATTACCCAAAGTAGATATGATAATTAAATCATATAGCTTTGGGTTTTTTTATACAAAAAAATAAAGGGAGGAATTAAAATGAGTAAAAAGACAATAGCTCAAAAAGAAAAATTTAATCAAATCGCAGAAAATCTATTAAAGGCAGTTGGTGGAAAGGAAAATGTAACAAATATAACCCATTGTATGACAAGATTACGTTTTAATCTTAAAGACAAAAGTATTCCTAATGCAGAAGAAATCAAGAAAATACCAGGAGTTATTGGTGTTATAGAAGCTGGCGGACAACTACAAATTATTATTGGCCAAACAGTAGATAAAGTATATGAAGCTTTATGTGATATTGGAGGATTTCAAATAGAAAAAAGGGAAGATGATAACTTAAGTAAGCCAAAGAATATGACACCTGCTTCTATTGGAAACGCAATTCTAGATGGTCTTGCAGGATGTTTAACACCATTAATTCCACTATTAATGGCAGTATCATTATTTAAATTATTTGTAGCAGTATTAGGACCTAATATGCTAAATATGATAAATGAAAGTAGTGATATGTATAAATTGTTCACCTTCGTTGGTGATGCAGGATTTTACTTCTTTCCAATTATTGTAGGATATACGGCTGCAAAGAAATTTGGTGCTACACCTGTTATAGCTATGTTCATGGGAGGTATTTTACTTCATCCTACATTTCTTCAAATGGCTGCAGAAGGTGCCTCAATTAAAGTGTATGGTATTTCAGCAACTCCACAGAATTATGCAAGTACAATATTGCCAATAATTCTTACAGTATGGGTAATGTCTTATGTTGAGAAAGCTCTAAAAAAATATATTCCAACTACATTAAAAACAATTTTTGCTCCTGCTATAACTGTACTTATTATGTTACCTATAACTTTAGCAGTATTAGCTCCTTCAGCTGCATTTATAGGCAATTATATATGTGAAGGACTTCTATCATTATCAAATGTTGGAGGTATATTTAGAATATTAGCAGTTGCAATTATAGCAGCAGTTTATGAATTCCTTGTAATGAGTGGAATGCATTTAGTATTAATTTCTACATTAATTCTTGTTTTTACTACAACTGGAGTTGAAGAAAATATACTTCCAGCAGCTTGTGCAGCAAGTATTGCAGTTTCAGGAATGTGTTTAGGAGCTGCACTTCGTATTAAGAATAAAGAAGAACGTAGTTTAAGTATTGGTTATTTTATTGCTGGTATTATTGGTGGTGTAACAGAACCTGGTCTTTATGGTATTGGTATGCGTTATAAACGTCCTTTTATTGGAATGATGATTGGAGCTTTTGCAGGAGGCTTATATGGAGCTATTGTAGGATTAAAGGCTTATACCCTTATTCCAGTTGCAAGTGTCCTTGCTATTCTTAATTTTGCAGGGGGACCAACATCTAATTTAGTACATGGAGTTATTCAAGCTATAATATCATTTGTTGTTGCTGCAATTGCGACTTATTTCATTGGATTCAAAAAAGAAGATCTTTCAATTGATAAGGATGAATCATTAATAAATGAGGAGCTATAAAATGAAACAAATATTAATAAGAGCTGATGATTTAGGTTATAGTGAAGGCGTAAATTACGGAATTGCTAAGAGTGTTAAAGATGGTTTAATTAAAAGTGTTGGTATTATGACAAATATGCCAATGGCAGAGCATGGATTAAAATTATTAGAAGGTATAGATGTATGTTTTGGTCAACATACTAATATCTGTGTAGGAAAGCCACTAACAGACCCTAAATTAATACCAAGCTTAGTGCAAGAAAATGGAGAATTTAAATCATCAAAAACTTTTAGAGAAGCTAAAGAAGATTTTATTGTTTTTGAAGAAGTTATTCTTGAAATAGAAGCTCAGTTAAAGAGGTTTATAGAGCTTGTTGGAGAACCTCCACATTATTTTGAAGGACATGCAGTTGCAAGTGATAACTTCTTTAAAGGGCTAGAATTTGTAGCAGAAAAGCATGGTTTAAAATATTCAGGAATGTCATTTGGAGAAGTTCCAATTAAAATTGGAAAAACAAAGGTATATATGCATATGGACAGTATGAAACCAAATTATGATCCTTTTAAATCCCTTAAGAAAATGATAGAAAATTCTCATGATGATGGATGTGACATGTTTGTATGCCATCCTGGATACTTAGATAAATTTATATTAGAAAACTCTTCGTTAACAATACCACGTCCTATGGAAGTAGATATGGTATGTAATCCAATTACTAAAAAGTTCATTAAAGAAAATGGTGTAAAATTAGTAACATACGATGATTTATAAAATTTATAATTATGTATAAAATGAAGAATTATATCAGGAAGTAATGAATAACTAAATAAACTTAGAAATTAAATAAAGCCAATGCTTATTAAAAGTAAGCATTGGCTTTACTATTCTCAAAGTTCTAAAGTTAGAAAAAATCTTATTAAATAAAATTTTTGGTGATGTAATAGATGCGAAATATGGAGATTATGTTCTTATAAATAAACAATCTACAGCTAATATAGGAGATATAACTGCTGTAGATATAGAAGGAAATGCAACCTTAAAAACATCTGATATAATTTCTATACATATGAACTTAACAAATGAAAATAATGGGTTCTTTGATTATGAGAAATTTAAAATGATGAAAAAACACCCAATAATAATCAATGTTGCAAGGGGTGGAGCAATCAATGAAGCTGATTTAGTTAAAGCTTTAGATGAAGGATTAATCAGTGGAGCTGGTATAGATGTTTTAACTTCTGAAACACCAGATTTAGATAATTGTGGTCTTGTAGGAAGAGAAAATGTAATCTTAACTCCTCATTCTGCCTTCTACTCTGATACATCAATGTACTTATTGTCAAGAATACCAGCTGAGAATATTACAGCTTGCCTTTCAGGTGAATATGATAAGGCTAATAGAATAGTAAATAATATAAAATAGTAAATAATACTTTGTATTTACAGGAAATTTAAGAATGAATTAAAAGTGGGCAAAAAAGTTATATACTTGCCCGCTTTTAAGCATAAAATAGGGGCTGTCGCACTAAATAATTAGTACACAGCTTCTTTTTTTGTAAAAAAATAAATCTCAGACTCCAAAGAGTCTGAGATTTATAGTAAAATATTTTTATGCAAAAACAAAACATTTTACAAAAAGATTATACAATTAATCAGAAGTTTTATCAATTAAAACTTCCATTAAATATTGATTATATGATACCAGCTAATGATT
>JAAZMA010000240.1 GCA_012799055.1 Tissierellia bacterium | reverse complement strand
TCTATGAGGGAAAGAAAAATATCCATACATTCTCCACATATATAAAGATGTTCTTCCATTTTATTAAGTTTTTCCTTTGAAAAAACTTTTTCTTTGTAGAAAACCCATTCTATATAATCAAAATGTTCCATCTTCTTCCCTCCATTTCTCTCTTAGCATAATTCTACCTCGATACAATCTAGACGCTATAGTCTTCACAGTAGTATTTTCTTCTTCTGCTATTTCCTCATAAGACTTTTCTTCAAAATAAAATTTTATAATTACATTTTCATATATATGTGGAATACTTTTACATAGTCTGTGAACTTTTTCCAACTTTTCTTTTTCAATCAACATATCTTCTGGTGTTTTTTCATAGTTGGATTCTTGTCTATCAATTACCTCTATAGCATTTTTCATTAACTGTTCTTTAAATTTAGCTTTTTTACTTCTCAACCAATCTATTGATTTGTTTGCTGCAATTCTACCTATCCAGCCTTTAAAATTATCAATTTTATATTCTGGAAGGGAGATATAAATTTGCAAGAATACTTCCTGGGCTATATTTTCAGCTTCTTTTTGATCTTTTGTAAAATTTAATATAATAGCAAATATATATCCCTTATATTTATCTACTATTTTTTCAAATGCTCTATTATCTCCAGATAAAACTTGTTTTATTAATTCTATATCTTGATCCTGCGGTGTCATACCTCCCCTCCTTTCCGTCTATAAATAATAACGTAGCAAAAGTTAAAAGTACTGCATAAATTTTATATTGCTTTATTTAGCTTTTTTAAATTATCTTTATATCTTTTTAGCCTTCCTTCATATAGTAAATTTAATTCTTTACATTTTCTAAAATCCCTAGGAGATACTAAAGCTAAGGGTTTCTGAAAAAGGATTATGCCACTATTATTTAATAATGTTGCAACAAATTGAGAACAAAAATAATTATATCTTCTTTCAATTGGTATATTAAATATTACACCAAATAGACCTAATAAATTGTATCCATACTTGTCCTTGTTTATCTTAAATTTATTTATCTCTTTTTGTAATCTTTTATATTGAATTTCATTAACTTTTAGAGAATACACTCTACATCTTGTTTCTGGAAATCTAGCATAAGTTCCATTTATAATGTCTTCCTTGACAAATCCAGCATATATAGGATTATAAGGATTTATTCTTCCGAAACTATATAATTCCTTAAGATTTATGTCTAATGCAATTGAAACATGAGTATAGGGTTCTTTTGTATATATATTTATACATTTAGATAATAAAGACCCGCTATAAGTAAGTAATATAAATATTCTACGATTTTTTGCCATAATAAATCCCCCTTGAAGTCATAAATTTTTACAATCATTAATAATAACGTAGCAAAAAATAAAAGTACTGCAAAATATGTTTTTTTATTTTAAATTTTAGCAATAATAAAGCCCCTATGATTTAATAACAATCATAAGGGTTTTATTATTGTGCTACAAATATTTGTAAAACCAGGCTATACTCTCTTCCATCATATTAGTAGTTACAAAATGATTTAAATTTGGATATTGGATAAACTCTATCTTATTTAAGTCTTGGTACAAAGGTTTTATTTTCTTATAAAATATTCTTTGGCTTTCAATGGATACCACATCATCACTATCTCCATGTAATAATAGTATAGGTCGATCTATTAATAGCTCTAGATTTTTCATAGGGTCCATTTTTAGTATTTTTTCTTCTGTTTCTTTTTGTTCTTCATTTGCATTTAGTTCAAAATTTCTTTTAAATAAACTATTGGAAATTTCCCATCCACAAGAACCATTAAATACTACTAAAGCCTTTATATTGGCATTGTAAGTAAATACTCCTGCTGCAGTAAATCCTCCCATGGAATTACCCATAACTCCTATTCTATTTGGATCTGCATTGTATTTAAATATTAATTCATCAATTATAATATGGGATTCCTTAATATTAGTAAATATAGTATCCCAAAAATATTTTGTAGCATTATCTATATTGTATTCTTTTATGGGATTTCTTTCCCCATGGTGGACAGCATCAGGAATTATTACCTGATAACCTACAGCTGCTAAAATAAACCCTCTCATTCTTTGGGTTTCTTTGTCTGAACTCCACCCATGATAAAAAATAATTGTAGGAATCCCTTTTTTTCTTTTCTTTGGTCTAAAGATAATTGCTGGGATTTTTCCAATATATATTTTTTCTTCTATTATATTATTAGATTTTAAATAATTTGTCATATAATTGGCTCCTTTTAAAATATACTAATACTCCTAAAATTTTTCCCTGGTCATTTTATGCCCCAGCGAAACTTTCTTTTAAATATTATACCATATTTGTAATAGATTTATTGAAATTTTTCTTCCAAAAGTATAGGACACAATATTTTAAAAATAATAATAATATTGAAGAATATAAATCGTGAAAACTTTGCCAAATCATAGTGAAATATGATAATATATAATTGTAAATGTTTTTATAATAAAAAACAATATTTATACAAGTTGTAAAACTCTACAACGAACCAATAACTACATCTTAAGGAGGTATATTTATGATCATTGGAATACCAAAAGAAATTAAAGAACAGGAGAATCGAGTATCCCTTACACCTGCTGGAGTAGATGCCCTAGTTAGAGCAGGACACAAAGTTTTAGTGGAAACCAATGCAGGTATGGGAGCAGGTTTTAGAGATGAGGAATATTCAGAATTAGGAGCAGAAATTATACCTGAAGCCTCTGAAGTTTGGGAAAAAGCTGATATGATTATGAAGGTTAAAGAGCCTCTAAAATCAGAATATAAGTATTTTAGAAAAGGGCTTATCATTTTTACTTATTTACACCTAGCAGCAGAAGAAGAATTAACCAAAGCTTTAATTGAATCAGAAACTATTTCAATAGCTTATGAAACTGTAGAAAACCCAGATGGTTCTTTACCACTTCTTACACCTATGAGTGAAGTTGCCGGCCGTATGGCAGTTCAACAAGGTTCTATTCATCTAGAGAAAACTAATGGTGGAAAAGGATTATTAGTAGACGGAGTTCCTGGGGTAGCTCCTGCTCATATAGTAGTTGTAGGTGCTGGAATTGTAGGTACTGGAGCTATTAGAAGAGCTATTGGTCTAGGCGCTAGGGTAACAGTTCTAGATATTAATGTAGATAGACTTCGTTATTTAAATGAAGTATTTATGGGTAGAATTGAAACTGTATACTCAAATAATTATAATATTACAAATGCAGTTAAAGATGCAGATTTAGTAATAGGTTCAGTATTAATTCCAGGAGCTAAAGCACCAAAATTAGTTACAGAAGAAATGATTAAGCTTATGGAACCAGGAAGTGTTGTAGTAGACGTGGCTATTGACCAAGGTGGATGTATAGAGACATCACATCCTACAACTCATGCTGATCCAACATATGTGAAACATGATGTAGTACATTATGCAGTTGCAAATATTCCAGGAGCAGTTCCAAGAACTTCAACTCTAGCTCTTACAAATGTAACCTTACCTTATGCTGTAAGAATTGCTAACAAAGGATGGAAACAAGCTATGATAGACGAAGTACCTCTAAGAAAAGGTGCTAATACTATAGAAGGAAAAATAGTTTATAAAGCCGTAGCTGATGCCTTTGATTTAGAATATACACCAGTAGAAAAAGTCTTAGGTATATAAATAAAATTGCCAACGGGAAATCGTTGGCAATTTTTTTATTCTCACTAAAAGAAAGTATTTATTTCACTTAGACACAAATTATTTTACACTACTGTAATCTTAAAAGATTACATCATTGGCATACCGCCCATACCATTCATACCTGCCATTGGGTCATCTTCTTCCACATCTATTACAGCTGCTTCTGTAGTCAATACCATAGCTGCAACAGATGCTGCATTTTGAAGTGCAGAACGAGTTACTTTAGTTGGGTCTACTATTCCTGCTTCAATCATATTTACATATTTTTCATTTAAAGCGTCAAATCCAACACCATTATCTGCGTCTTTTACTTTTTCTACTACTATTGAACCTTCTAAACCAGCATTTTCAGCTATTTGTCTTACTGGTTCCTCTAATGCCCTAACTACTATACCAACTCCTGTTTTTTCATCTCCATTAGTTTCATCTAATAATTTAGCTACTGCTGGAATACTGTCCACAAGTACAGTTCCACCACCAGGTACTATTCCTTCTTCTACTGCTGCTCTAGTTGCTGCCAATGCGTCTTCTATTCTAGATTTTCTTTCTTTTAATTCAGTTTCTGTAGCTGCACCAACTTGGATTACTGCCACACCACCTGCTAATTTTGCAAGTCTTTCTTGATATTTTTCTTGATCAAATTCAGAATCTGACTCTTCTAATTGAACTTTAATTTGTCTAACTCTATCTTCTATTGCTGATTGGCTTCCTTCTCCATCAACTATTACAGTGTCTTCTTTATCTACCTTTACTCTTCTTGCTTTACCTAACATATCTATAGTTACATCTTTTAGATCATAACCCATATCTTCAGATATTACTTGACCACCAGTTAATATAGCAATGTCTTCTAACATTTCTATTCGTCTATCTCCAAAGCCTGGCGCTTTAACTCCAACACAATTGAAAGTTCCTCTTAACTTGTTAACCACTAATGTAGCTAAAGCTTCTCCTTCAATATCATCTGCAATAATTAATAGTGGTTTTCCTTCTTGTACAATTTGTTCTAGTATTGGAAGTATTTCTTGGATATTTGCAATCTTCTTATCTGTAATTAAAATATATGGTTCCTCTAATTCAGCTTCCATTTTTTCAGTATTAGTTACCATATAAGGAGATACATATCCTCTGTCAAATTGCATACCTTCTACAACCTCTAAAGTAGTACCAATGGACCTAGATTCTTCCACAGTAATTACTCCATCATTACCTACTTTTTCCATAGCTTCTGCAATTAAATTACCTATTTCTTCATCTCCAGCTGAAATAGATGCAACTTGAGCTATAGCGTCTTTTGAATCTACTTCTTGTGAGAATCTTCTAATTTCGTCTACTGTAACATCTACTGCTCTTTTTACTCCTTTTTGTACAATTATTGGGTTTGCACCTGCTGCTACGTTTTTAAGTCCTTCTCTAATAATTGCTTGAGCAAGTAATGTAGCTGTTGTAGTTCCATCTCCTGCCACATCTTGGGTTTTTGTTGCAACTTCTTTAACTAATTGAGCACCCATATTTTCGTATCTATCTTCTAGTTCTATTTCACGGGCAATAGTAACTCCATCATTTGTAATAACTGGAGCACCAAAAGATTTGTCTAAAACTACATTTCTACCCTTTGGTCCAAGAGTAACTTTAACTGTATCAGCTAATTGATTTATTCCTTTTTCCATTGAACGGCGAGCATTCTCACCAAATTTTATTTCCTTAGTCATTATATCCACTCCTTTATTTATTTATTGCACAATTATGGTCCTTTAATTGTTTATTACCAATTGTAATGGCACATCATCTTAATTTAATTATTTTTAAATTTACGCCTTTATTGTACATTGTCAACTGTCAATTGACTATTTCACTACTGCTAAAATATCATTTAATTTAAGTATTGTGTATTCTTCTCCATCTACTTTAACTTCTGTTCCAGCATATTGGGAAAATATTACTGTATCCCCTACTTTAATTTCATCTTTCTTTTTCTCATCATTTAATATTCCATCACCAATGGCCATAACTTCTGCCATATTAGGTTCCTCCTTAGCACTACTTGGAAGAACTATCCCTGATTTAGTTTTTTCTTCAGCTTCAACTTTCTTAATTATAACTCTGTCACCTAATGGTTTAAGTTTCATACCATATGCCTCCTTATATTATAATTTAATTTTATTCCATTTTATTAGCACTCAAGTCTACTGAGTGCTAATATGTACAATTTATATATTACTTAATAAGAATAATAGAATCAAGTCTTAAATTCAGTCAAAAAATAGTATATACTATATTAAATTCATTTTAAATAGATTTTACTCATTTATTCATTCAATATCTTCTTCTATATCCATATATTTCTTCTTTTTATTTTTTCCCCTAATTATAAACCAAATTTAGATACTAGAAGGAAATATAATAATGGAATAAAAATACTAGGTAGCATATTTCCCACTTTTATTTTTTTGATTTCTAAGATATTTATTCCTATGGCCATTATCAGTATTCCACCTACTGCTGACATCTCCAATATAAGTTCTGGAGTTAAAAAATCTTT
>JAAZMA010000201.1 GCA_012799055.1 Tissierellia bacterium | reverse complement strand
GTCCTTGTTTGTGGATATTCCATATTGTATATTACAAAATGTTTCTAATTTAAATTTTCTACTTTTTATTAATTTAAGAAGTTTATTGTTTTCTTCGCTATTAAAATTCCAAACCTCTCCTGATATATCTTTTTTATTTACAAAATCCTTTAAGTTAATTTTTGATTCAAATAAAATTTTATTATCAATAACCCTATTATCTTCGGCTGCGCCTACGATATCATTACTGTTATCTACGCTTACGCTTCGATATCTTTATTAGTTATTTCACTTCGTTCAATATCATTACACATTACCTTCGCTGACGCTTCGGTATCATTATAAGTTACCTTCGCTGACGCTTCGGTATCATTATAAGTTACCTTCGCTGACGCTTCGGTATCACCAACCAACGACTGAAGTTCGTTGGTTTGACAATTACTTAGTAATTGTCCGTTAGCTTGTGTTTCTAACCCACAGCTAAAGGCAATGGGTTTGCGAAACACCTCACTATCATTTATTCGACTGTAGGTCAGATTATAATCAATTTTATTTTTAGAGAGAATAGTAATAGCGGTATATGTATCTGCATTATTAAACAATTTAGAAGAACCATAATCAATTATCTTCTCTATTAAATTTTCTTTAATTAAATATTTTCTAAATTTAGACTGGGACGTGTTCTTCATATACGAATTAGGAGTTATATATCCCAATTTACCTTTATTATTTAAGAATTTAATGCCTAAACCAAAAAATATAATATACATATCTGTTATACCCTCTGTAAAATCATAATCTTTTAAATTATTTCTAACATCTTTTGAGAGATTATGTATTCTTATGTATGGGGGATTTCCTACAACAAAATCAAAAAAGTCATAATTAGTATATGTTAAGGTATCTTTATTATATAATTTCCAATTAACATCTTTAATATCATTTGTATCTGTTAAAAGATTAAGCTTATCTAATGTATATTTATACAAATCTTTATCTATTTCAACTCCATAGACATTCTTTTCTAACTGTTCTTTTATTTCTTCTTTTGACATTGAGAGACTCTCACAATAATCTATTAATCTCTTAATTATTTCAAAGAGAAAGACACCCTCACCAAAAGAAGGTTCTAATATCTTTTTATTTAAGATATTTTCACCCTTATATCCAACTTCGTCCAATATTTTATTAACTATATGTTCTGGGGTAAATACTTGTCCCAATTCTTTTCCTTTATTATTAATTATTATTCTCTCCCGTCTATATATTATTATATATATTATATCTTTAAATTAAGAGCTAAACAACAAATTTAAGGTACAAACAAACACTATAAAAATATTTATAACAATTACATTGAAAAATTAGGGAAAATCGTATATACTAAAAGTATATAGTTTATATATTATAAAATAAAAATAGAGAGGATATTTATATTATGAGAATAGAAGAAAGAGAAGTAGTTCAAGCTCCTAGAAATAAGAAAGTATATATAGCAGTAGATGGTGAAGAATTTTCAAGTTAAAGTCAATGCTTGAAACATGAAAAGCTTTTAGAATTAAAAGAGAGAATCTCACACATTAATCATAAAAAAGTAGATGTTATTGATAACTTGTGTGGTGGAGAAGCTTATTATATTACTAATGAGAACGACTTCAAATCAGTAGAATCTTTTATCACCGAATCTTATCTGTATGGATGTAATTGTTCTGGAAATTGGAATTATAATGGAGAGAATTGGTATATATTTTATTCTGAAGATGGTGGAGACTATCGAGATGAATTATATTGCTATGACCTTGATTATTATAAAAAAATGGTTAAAGAATTCCTTGAACAATTTGAAATAGATTTAAAAAAAAGTTAGCTTAATTGCTTCAAACTATTGCTTTTTAATTAATAACATGTTATAATATATATATAAGATAAATAACTGATTAACAATCTAGTCATTTTCCTCCTAAAAAAGTCTAGTGAAGTTAAGAAAGTT
>JAAZMA010000206.1 GCA_012799055.1 Tissierellia bacterium | reverse complement strand
GCTACATGAGTCCCGTGTCCGTTGTCATCATAAGGAGAAGTTTTATTATTTACAAAATCTTTAAATCCCACGATTCTATTATTAGGTCTTATTAAGTCTTCATGGGGTGCAACTCCTGTATCTATAACAGCTATAGTAATGTTTTCCCCATAATATCCCAAATCGTGAGAATAGTTTGCTTTTATACTGGGAGTTGCTATATTTAATTGAGTAAAAACCTTAGAGTCAAAACTAATGTACTGAACATCTGGGCTATTTGCTAGTCTATAAATTACATCAGTAGTTAAATTACATGCAATTCCATTTATTAAGGGTAGACTAGATTTGACCTTTGTAGAAAGACTTTTTATTCCATTTTCTAATTCATGATTTTTTCCTGTTAATTGTACAATAACAGGAATTTCTTCTATAGATTGTGACATTATTTTGGCACTAAGTATAGGGCAGATTTTTAGATTATCCATATTTGGCATAAAACCACCTTCCTTGTTCTATTCTATGCAAGGAAAGTGGAAAATGTACCTTTAAAACAATTTATTTATTTCACCTACTACTAAAGGAAAAAACGCATATAATAATATAATTTGCCAATCTTTAATACCCAATGGATAGGTATGAAATATTGTTTGGAAAAATGGTATATAAATGACCATTATTAATAAGAAAAAAGAAAACAATACTGCATAATTTAAGGTCTTATTAGAAAATACTCCTATTTCAAAAATACTATGTTTTCTAGACCTAGATGAATAAGCCCTAAGTAGTTCGGCAGAAATTAGTGTTGCAAAGACAATAGTTCTTACAATAATTAGTTTATCTATACCATAGGTTTTAAGTCCCCATCTATAGGCTAATAGTGAAGCAATTGCTATAGCCCCACTTTGAAGAACAATAGCCCTAATCATATTTTTATCCATTATTGATTCATTAGGATCTCTAGGTGGAGCTTTCATTATTTCACTATCTCCTTTTTCAACTCCAAGGGCTAGTGCAGGGAAACTATCTGTAATTAGATTTAGCCAAAGTAATTGAATTGGGATTAAAGGTACAGGAAGATTAAGCAATATACTTATAAGTATAATTAATATTTCTCCAATATTACAAGACAATAAAAAGAATACGAATTTTTTAATATTATCGTATATAACTCTACCTTCTTCCACTGCGGCCACAATAGAGGTAAAATTGTCATCTGTAAGTATTACTTCAGCAGTATTTTTAGCCACATCTGTACCTGTAATTCCCATGGCCACTCCAATATCTGCTCTTTTTAAAGCCAGTGCATCATTAACTCCATCTCCAGTCATGGCCACAATCTCCCCATTGGCTTTTAAGCCATTAATTATTTTCACCTTATGTTCAGGGGATACTCTAGCATAAACTTTTTTCTCTTTAACTATATTTTTCAAATCTTCATCAGACAAATTATTTAGTTCACTACCCATAATAGCTTCATTTTCATTTTCTGCAATGCCTAATTCTTTGGCTATGGCAAAGGCAGTTTCCTTATAATCTCCAGTAATCATATATGTGTCAATGCCTGCTTCTTTACAAAGTTTAATAGCCTCTTTGGCTTCTTCCCTTGGTGGGTCTATCATTCCTACTAAGCCTACGAAAACCATATTGTTTTCAACTATATTTTGCTGAATTTCACTTGGCATTTCATTATATTCTTTATAGGCAAAACCTAAAACCCTTAGGGCAGATTTTGAAAACCTTGTATTTTGATTTAATAAATCTTTTCTTATTTCATCTGTAAGGGGAATAGTCTCTCCATTAATTAAAATAGAATTACATCTACTAATAATAATATCTGGCGCTCCTTTAGTAAAAGATACAATTTTCTCTGGAAAAAAATTGTCATGGAATGTTGTCATCATTTTTCTATCAGAATCAAAGGGTATTTCACCAATTCTTGGGAACTTTTCATTTATATCTTCTTTAGAAACACCCCCCTTTCCACCTAAGGTAATTAAAGCACCTTCTGTAGGGTCTCCCACAATTTTATATCCTTCAGGAGTTTTATCTAGACTTGCATCATTGCAAAGTGTAGCTATGGAAATTAATCTATTTAGATTAATTGATTCTTTAGTTTCAACAAAATTACCGTCTATTGTAAACTCACCCTTAGGTTCATAACCAGTACCTGTAATATTAAATGTTTTTCCATCAGTATATACTTTTACAACAGTCATTTCATTTTGAGTCAATGTACCTGTTTTATCAGTACATATAGTAGTAGTACAACCTAAGGTTTCTACAGCAAGTAATTTTTTAATTATGGCATTTCGTTTAACCATATTATTCATACCTAATGCTAAAACTATAGTTACTATGGCTGGTAATCCTTCAGGAATAGCAGCAACTGCTAAAGATATGGCAATCATAAACATATCAAGTAAATCTCTACCTTGAAGCATGCCAATTCCAAACACTAGGACACAAACTATTATACAAGCAATACCTAAATATTTTCCCAATTGATCTAATTTTTTTTGCAATGGGGTAGTATCATCTTCATAGCCTTGAATCATAGTGGCAATTTTACCTATTTCAGTATTATGGCCAGTTTCTACGACAATTCCTTTACCTCGGCCATAGGTTACTATGGTGCTCATATAGGCCATATTGTTTCTATCACCTAAGGAGACTTCTCTATCCCAAGTAATTTCAGCATTTTTTTCTACAGCTAAAGATTCTCCTGTTAAAGAGGACTCATCGATTTTCAAATTAGAGGATTCAATTAATCTTAGATCAGAGGGAACAATATCTCCTGCATCTAAAAGCACAATATCTCCAGGCACTAGAGAATTTGCAGGAACTACAGTTGTATTACCTTCTCTAATAACTTTAGCATTTGGTGAAGTCATTTTTTTCAATGCTTCCAATGCTTTTTCTGCCCTACCCTCTTGATATAAGCCTAGTAAAGCATTTATAATTACTATGGCTAAAATTACAATGGCATCTACTTTTTCACCTACAATATAGGATATAATACTTGCAATTATTAGTATAATTACTAAAAAGTCCTTAAACTGGGCTAGGATTTTGTACAGTAGGCTTTTTCTTGCCTCTTCTTTTAATTCATTTAGCCCATATTTTTCTAGGCGATTTTTTGCTTCTAAATTTGAAATACCCTTATCTTTATGGGTGTTTAATTTAGTTTTTAATTCTTCTGCAGTTAATTTGTACCATTCCACTATATCCCCTTCCCTTCTTTATTTAATTATTAGTATGGCAAAAGAAACTAAAAAAATCCAAAGTCAATATATTATAAAAACAAAAAGACCTTTGTTCAAACTCTAGAGTTTAAACAAAGGTCTTGCTACCTTAGTGGTATAATTAGCCGGGATTACTCCGTATTGACGACTAATTATTCAAAAGCTACTCCCCTTTATTACTTATATTATACAATAACTTTTAATCTATTGCAATAGAATATAATAAAAGTTTGACAATACTTATTTAATATTAGATAATTTATTTATAGAAGAAAAGCTTTAATAATGGGAATTTAATGGAGTGATAAATTTATGGATAAAAAAATATTAGTTGCAGATGATGAGAAGTCCATAGCTGATATTGTAAAATTTAATTTGGAAAAGGAAGGTTATAAGGTTTCTTTAGCCTATGATGGTGAGGAGGCTATTAAAAAGACTTATGAAGTATTGCCAGATTTAATTTTACTAGATATTATGATGCCCAAAAAAGATGGTTTTCAAGTTTTAAAAGAAATTAGAAGAGATTTTAACACACCAGTTCTTATGCTAACAGCAAAAGAAGAAGAAGTTGATAAAGTTTTAGGTTTAGAATTAGGTGCAGACGATTATATAACTAAACCTTTTAGTATGAGGGAATTAATGGCTAGGGTAAAGGCCAATTTACGAAGAGTGGAATACTCTTCAAATAATTCAAATAATGAAAATATATTAATTGCAGGAGATTTAATTATAGATTTAAATAAATATGAAGTGATAAAAAGGGGACAAGTTATAGATTTAACCCTTAGGGAATTTGAATTGTTAGAGTTTTTAGCTTCTAGTCCAGAACAAGTATTTACAAGGGAGCAATTACTAGAAGAAGTATGGGGATATGAATATTATGGAGATATAAGGACTGTAGATGTAACAGTGAGGAGATTAAGGGAAAAGGTGGAAGACAAAGATGGGGAATATAAATATATAATGACTAAAAGGGGAGTAGGATATTATTTCAGGAGGAACTAATTTATGTTTAAAAGCATAAGGTGGAAATTTATTATAGTGTATTTTCTTTTAGTTTTCATAGCCATGGTAATAGTTGGAGTATTTATAGTGCAAAAATTTGAAGAACAGCAATTGGAAAATAGAACTAATACTATGGTAAGACAAATTGAATCTATAATAAGCACCTCTAGTTATTTAGCAGAAGATAACTGGAGTGCAGTAAGTGAGGAGATTCAAAACACCCTAAATGAATGGAGATTTGATGGGGCAGATACCCTTTATATAATTTATGATGATATTCCTCAAGTAATTGCTACATCATCTAAAAATCAAGACAAAATAATTGGACAAAATGCACTAAGATTAAAGTTTTTAGACCCTACTCTCACATTAAAAGCTTATGAAGGTGAAAGGGAGGAAGGAATAAGAAAGGACCCAAATGAAGATACTATTTTTAAACATTTAGCTTATCCAGTGGTAAGTGAAATAGGTCAGGTAAAAGGTATATTATATATGACATCGGATCTTCAAGATATATATAAAACCTTAGATGAATCTAAAAAAATATTAACCAGTGCTACTATATTAGCTTTGGGTATAACCATAGTATTAGGATTTTTAATAGCCTCAAGTATTACAGAACCCATTAGAGATGTAACTCAAAAAGCTGAGAAAATGGCTAAAGGTGATTTTGAGCAATTTGTAGAAGTAAAATCTGATGATGAAATAGGGCAGCTGGCCAGTATGTTTAATTACTTAACTTTGAAATTAAAAGATACCATAGGAGAAATGGATTTAGAAAAATCTAAATTAGATACTATATTTAATTATATGGCAGATGGAGTAATAGCCATAGATACAAGAGGCTACATTATTCATGCTAATCCTATAGCCACAGATATATTAGGATTAGGAAATATTTTTGAAAAAGAATTTGTAAATATTAGAACTTTCAATTTAGAGGAATTTAATTTAGATAAAATAGATTATAATGATCCAAATAATTTGGAAGGGGACGAAATAGTAGAAATAAACAATATAGTATATAGAGTAAGATATGCCCCTTTTAGAAATGAAATAAATAATATAGGTGGACTTATTATGGTGTTTCAAGATATAACTGAGCAGCATAAACTAGATAATATGAGAAAAGAATTTGTTGCCAATGTATCCCATGAATTAAAAACACCAATTACTACTATAAAATCCTATACTGAAACCCTAATGGATTATGAAGATATTGAAGAGGAATTAATGTGTAAATTTTTATCAGTAATCGATAATGAATGTGATAGAATGGCCCGTATAGTAAGGAATTTACTTCAGCTTTCCAATATGGATTATAATAAAACCGTTTGGAATATGGTTGAATATCCTATAGAGAAATTAATAGAAGATTCTTGTTTAAAATTAGATTTAGCATTTAAAGAAAAGAATCAAAAGGTAAATATAAAGATTGAAGACAATATACCTGATATTCCCATAGATAAAGATGGTATAGAACAGGTTATACTAAATATAATTTCCAATGCAATTAAATACACTCCTCAGGGAGGCATTATAGATATTTATGCTAGAGCAGAGGAAGAAAAGGTGATAATAAGTATTAAAGATAATGGAATAGGTATTCCTGATGAAGATAAGGCTAGAATTTTTGAAAGATTTTATAGAGTAGATAAAGGGAGAAGTAGGGAATTAGGTGGAACTGGATTAGGTTTATCTATTGCAAAACAAATAGTAGAAGCTCATGGTGGTGATTTAGTATTAAAATCAGAATATGAGATAGGCACAGAGGTAGATATTATCTTGCCTATGGAAGGGTATGTAACTCAAACTTAATTGGTTTGTAACATTTCTGTAATATATATATACTATAATTAAGATGAATTGTATAAATATGTTGAATAATACATGTTTAATCTCAAAATTATATGGAAAAGGAGGTTTGGGAATATGAAAAGGAGAATTATACTTAGTCTATTTGTTTTAATTATGGTTTTTACTATACCTAATATGTCTTATGCAGCATCTTCTCGTATAAGAAATACAAATAATAGATATCAGGTAAATGTTCCAGAGGAATCAACTTTAGCTACTGGAGAAAAAGTTGCAGTAATATCTGGAAAAGCACCAGAAGGAACTAGTATTGTAATTGAAGTTTATGGCACAACAGATTTAACTGGCAAGAAATTTAATCTAAACAAATTACCAAGTGCTAAAGACTATATTCTCATCTCCAGTGAAACTATTAAATCAGGTAGTGTAGGTTTTGGCAAGGAAATAGAATTAGTAAATGGAATAAATAAGATAGTTGTAATATTTAAAATTAAAGGAGAACCTCAAGAACAAAGAATTATTTATGTTTATGATAAGGTTTCATTTGGGGCAACTGCAAGTAGTCCATATTTATTAAGTAAATAGTACTATGGATAAGGAGATGATTTAATGGCTAAGGAAAGGCTAAAGACTCTATTGCTCCTATCTATGGTATTTATCAGTATTTTTTTGACAAAGCGTTTATGGATTACTATGCCCTATGATATATTATCTTCTTTAAAAAAAGAGGAGGTAATAGGTGCAAATTATTTATTAGGAGATATGATTAAGCCTCATAAATACTTAATAAACTTTAGTAATGAGGCCCATACAATTCGCTATACTGATAATGATAATTATCTATGGACAAGTGCTCGTTCCATATTAATAGATGTTTTATCCTCAAATAGCGCAAAACTTAGCACTATATCAGATGAGGATTTTTTGGCATTTAACGAGAAAAGGTCCATAGTTTTTTATTTTCCTGAAAAGTTTAATACTTATATAATTTCCCGCTCCTTAAATATAACTAAACCTAATAATATAGTGGAGGAAATACCGGAAATTGACAATATATATTTTTACTTAGGAAAAGAGGAACCATTTTTAATATTTTCACAAGGGAAAAAACATGTAAAAGTATATAATTTAAATATAGATATTGAAAATATAAAAGAAACAGTTAAAGTAATAGAAGAAAATAAAAATTTTACATATTATTATCCCATGAAAGATACACTTGGAATTAATAATAATTTATTTATATCTTACAAAATGGCTAAAGATATGCCAGAGGTTTATGTGGAAAGTGAATTAAATACTAATAATATAGATGAAATGAGAAATATAGCAGAAAAATTTTTCAACAAAAATATAGATTATATAAGAGAAATAGTTGAAGACAGTGGTTCTGTTATTTATTTGTACAATCAGCAGGTTTTAAAAATTAATCCCAATGGGCAATTAGAGTATTTTAATCCTTTGGAGGAACCAGTATTAGAAAGAAATCTCTACATTAGTTTAAATACTGCTGCTGAATTTTTGTCCCAAAACATAGGTATTCCTCAAAATATGTATTTAGCTAAAATTGAAGAGATAAAATCAGAGGAAAATCTAGGATATAGACTAAGCTTTAGATATAGAATGGGAGAGTTTCCATTAATATTAGGCTCTGACACCATAGAGGATTTTATACAAATTGATGTTTTTAATAAAAATATAAGAAAATATAAAAGATTTATTAGAAATGATATGAAATTAATTGAGAACAATACTGAAAATGGAGAAAATATTTTATCTGCTTTTGATATTATAAATATGAATATGAATTATAAATTATTAGAATCTAGATATATAGAAAAAAACAATCTAGATTTAAAAAGTGTGGAAGT
>JAAZMA010000180.1 GCA_012799055.1 Tissierellia bacterium | reverse complement strand
AGAATACCTATTTCAACAATTTTTTCTACCATATTATCACCAACTAATAAACACTGTCAAGTAAAAAACCTTGACAGTGTTATATTAATATAATTTTATTTCTTTGTCAATAGTTTAATTAAAAATTGCATCAACAAAATCCCTTGGATTGAATTCTTGTAAATCCTCTATGCCTTCTCCAACTCCTACTAGTTTTACAGGTAAACTTAATTCTGATTGAAGTCCAATCACTACTCCACCTTTTGCAGTACCATCTAATTTAGTTAAACAAACTCCAGTAATATTTGTAACCTCTTTAAAAACTTTAGCTTGAGATATAGCATTCTGACCAGTGGTTGCATCTAAAACCAATAAAACTTCTTTTTTAGCTTCTGGATACTCTCTTTCAACAACTCTAAATATTTTATTTAATTCATTCATTAAGTTTTTCTTATTATGAAGTCTTCCTGCAGTATCACATATTAGTACATCAGTTTTTCTAGCCTTTGCTGCTTGTATACCATCATATATTACAGCAGCAGGATCTGCTCCTTCTCTATGGGCAATTATATCTACACCTGCACGATTCCCCCATTCTTCCAATTGTTCAATAGCTGCTGCTCTAAAAGTATCTCCTGCAGCTATTAATACTTTATTGCCTTCTTTTTTTAAATTATAAGCCAATTTTCCAATAGTTGTAGTTTTTCCTACTCCATTTACTCCAACAACTAATATAACTGCTGGGGAAGGCTTAATATTCAATTGATTTGAACCATCTTCATTATTCATTATTTCCATAATCTCTTGTTTTAACAACTCTTTTACAGCTTGAGGCTCTTTTATTTTTTCCTCTTTTACCCTTAACTTCAAATTATCTATAATATTCATAGTAGTATTAATGCCAACATCTGCAGTAACTAGTATCTCTTCTAAATCATCAAACAATTCATCATCAATTTTTTTATAAGAATGTAGAATACCATCAATTTTGTCTGTAAAATCTTTTCTGGTTTTATCTAATCCTGCAAATAGTTTATCAAAAAAACCAGGCTTCTTCTCATTTGAATCTTCTTCTGTTAATTTAACTTCCAAATCCTCTATTTCTTCTACAGAGGCCTCCTCTAATAAATCTTTCTCTTTATTTAAGTCATTTCCTTCCATATCAATATTTTCTTCTACTTTATCTTTTTTTCCCCATTTAAATAAATTCTTAAACATATTATCCTCCTTAACTGGCAATTTCTTCTAAATTATCTGTTAGTTTCACTGAGATTATTTTACTTATTCCTTCTTCTTCCATAGTAACACCATATAGTATATCTGCCATTTCCATAGTGCTTTTCCTATGGGTAATCATAATAAACTGTGTTTCATGGGATAAAGATTTTAAATAATTAGTATATCTATTTATATTAGCCTCGTCCAATGCTGCATCTATTTCATCTAATATGCAAAAAGGTGTAGGCTTAATTTGAAGTATTGCAAATAGTAGGGCAACAGCAGTAAGAGATTTTTCACCTCCAGATAGTAGATTTAAATTTTGTAGTTTTTTTCCTGGAGGCTGGGCAATTATTTCTATTCCACAATTTAATATATCATTCTCATTTTCTAATATTAATTCAGCCTTCCCACCATCAAACAATATGGAAAACACTTGATTAAATTCTTTATTTATTAAATTAAAATTATATAAAAACTGTTCTTTCATTTTGTTTTCCATATCTATTATTACATCTTCCAAATCTTTTTTTGCAGATAGTAAATCACCATGTTGTTTAGAAATAAACTCAAATCTTTCTCTTATTTTTTTGTACTCTTCAATAGAAGATAAATCTACATTTTCTAATTTCTTAATTTCATTTTTTAATTTTTTCACTCTATTATTTGCATAGTCTAAGTTTTCTATTTCTATCCATAGTTTTAAAGCTTCATAATAGTTTAATTCATAATCCTCAAGTAATTTTTTATTTATATTATTCAATTCCATACTATATTTAGTTTCCTTGATACTCCAATTATTTCTAAGCCTTTCATTCTTACTTAATTCCTCATTTGTTTTCTTGAGATTTTCTTGTTCTAAATAATAATCTTTCATTAAACTATTTTTTTCATTTTTAAGCATAGTTAGTTTATTGTTTTTATCCTCTTCTTCTTTTGACAATAGCTTAATATCTTTTTCCATATTAACAGTTTTATCAATTAAATATTTTATATTTTCTTTGTTTTTTTCATTTTCCACCAGTTTATTTTCTTTAATAATCTCTAGATTTTCTATTTCTTCGATTATAATATCAACTTTTTCTTTATTATTGTACCATTTATTTTCTAATAAATTAATTTCTAATTTTAATTCATTCACTATATTAGTAAATTCATCCCTTATAACTTTTTCATCATTAAATTTAAGTACAAAATCTTCTATACTTTCTTTTAAAAATAAGGTTTTTTCTTCTAATAATTTAATTTCTTCAATAAATTGAGATTTGTTTTTTCTTATTTCAATTAATTCCTTATTTAATTTTGAAATCTCTTCATTATATTTCTTAATAAAGCCTAAGTTTCTATCTAATTCGGTTAACTCCTTGTTTTTTTCATTTTCAATCTTTACCATTTCAATGTTTAATTTTTGCAAATTATTGTTTTCAAAATTTATATTATTAGTAATTTCGTCTAATTTTAATTTTGTATCTTTTATTTCCTTTTCTACTTTATTTTTTAAATAAGAAAGTCTGTTTATTTCTTTTTTTAAATTATCTAATCTAAGTCTCCTATTAAGTAAATTTCCACTTACTCTTGGCATACTTCCACCTGTCATAGAGCCACCTGCATTAATTACATCTCCTTCTAATGTGGTTATCTTATATCTATATCCAAATCTTTTAGCTACAGCTATACCGTCTTGTAAATCCTTTACAATTATAGTTCTACCAAGTAAGTACTCCATAATGTTTTTATATTCATTATCATATTTAATCAATTCTGAGCCTAATCCTAATATATTATAATTCTCTCTGTCTTTTTCACTAATATTTATGGGATTTCCCTTTATAGTAGAAAGGGGTAAAAATGTAATTCTTCCTAATTTGTTTTCCCTTAAATAATCTATTATAAATTTTGCATCTTCTTCATTTTTGGTTACTATATTTTGTAAACTACCTCCTAATGCCACATCTATAGCCTTTTCGTATTTTTCTTCAACTTTTATTAAATCTACTACAATTCCTATTAATTTTTCTTCTAATGCTTGGTTATTTTTACATCTTAGCATTAGATTTTTAACACTTTTATAATATCCTTCATAATCTTCTTCCATATTTTTAAGCAAATTATAATTTGATATATTCCCCTGCAATTCTACTTTTAATTTATTTATATCTTTATACAGTTCATTTAATTCTTCACTATATTTTGTCTCCTCTATTCCTAATTGGGTTAAAGATTTATTTACATTGATTGTTTCTTTGTTTTTTTCCCTTTCTATTTCTTCTATTTCTTTAATTAATATTTTACTATTTTCTATAGAATCTTCTAGGACATCAATTTCTCTTTCTAATTGTTTAATTCTTCCTATAATATTATCCTCAAAACTAGAAAAATTACTAATTTTGTTTTTCTTATTACTAATTAAATTATTACTATCTATTAACTGATTTTTTTCCTTTTCTATTTGTTTTTCTTTCTCTTGGATTTTTTTATTTAATTCCATTAATTGATTGTTTTTTTCTGTATATTCTTTTTTTAATAATATTAATTTCTCTTCTAATTTAATATTTTCTTTTTGTAAAACTTCTTTTTCAAATATTTTATTTTCCTTATTAATATCTAAATCATCTATTTCTTCATATATTCTATCTCTATCTTTAATCAAAAATTTTTCCTGTTCTTTATATAATTTAGCATCATTTGTCTTTTGATTTAATTCTTTTATAATTTCCATAGCCTGATTTTGAAGGGTATTTATAGAGGTATCTAATTTTTCTATTTCATCTTTCATTAGATTAAATTTTCCTTCTATCTTTTCTTTATTATTTGAAATTTTATCTATTTCCATTTGAACCTTAGATTTTTCTTCCTGAATTTCCTTTATTTTTTCTTCTAATTCATTTATTTGCCTAATAAATAAATTTACTTCTAATTCTTCTAATTCACTTGACAGTTCCATAAACAATTTTGCTTTTTCTGATTGTTCTTTCAAATAGTCCAATTGTCTTTTTAATTCTCTTAATATATCCTCTATTCTTATTAAATTTTCATTGGTTTTTTCTAACTTTTTTTCTGACATTTCTTTTTTAGTCTTATATTTTACTATTCCTGCAGCCTCTTCAAAAATAATTCTTCTATCTTCTGGTCTACTGCTTAAAATCTCATCTACTTTACCTTGTCCAATTATTGAGTATCCATCTTTTCCTATTCCTGTATCCATAAACATTTCTTTTATATCCCTAAGTCGACAAGAATTTTTATTTATATAATATTCAGATTCGCCAGATCTGAACATTCTTCTAGTAATGGCTACTTCCTGATAGTCCACAGGTATTAACCCATCTTTATTGTCAAAAACTATGGAAACCTCTGCAAATCCCAGTGCTTTTCTACTATTAGTGCCTGAAAAAATAACATCCTCCATTCTATTTCCTCTTAAGGTCTTAACACTTTGTTCCCCCAGTACCCATCGAATAGCATCAGATATATTGCTCTTACCACTACCATTAGGACCAACAATAGCAGTAATGCCTTCTTTAAAATCTATTTCAATTTTGTCAGCAAAAGATTTAAAACCTTGTATTTCAACCTTCTTTAAGTGCAAATCCAACACCTCTTAAAATTATAATATACCTCTTTTATATAAAAGTTTATTAATAGCTTCTTTTCTAGAAACTGTTTTTCTATAATCTCCTAAAGTAATGTTTATTATATCCCTAGGCAAATCTTCTTTAGATATTTTAACTCTTTCTAATTTATATTTATTAACTAAATAATTAGTATTAAAAGATTTTTGTCCTACAATATTTGAAATGTTTTTTTCATTAGTTTCAATAAATAAAATCTGGTTTGTTATTAAATCCTTTTTGTAATTACTTAAATGATTTTCCAATATTAATTTATAAATATTGGATTCTACTAACTGTCTAAAGGATGGATGAAAAGGTCCAGCAATTACGTCTTTTCCCAATTGAATGTTTTCAGTAGGCTGCAGACCTATTCGAATTACATCTATATTATAATACTCAAACAAAAGTAATATATCAGTAACTATATCTACAGTTTCATCTATAGATAAAGGTTTATACTTTTCTTCTTTATACATCTTATTTAAATAAGTGTCTTTAATTACTAAAGTAGGGTAAATTCTTACACAATAGGGATTTAGTTTTACAAATTCTTTTGCCGTAAATAAAGATTT
The DNA here is from genome assembly GCA_012799055.1 of Tissierellia bacterium. Lineage (GTDB taxonomy): Bacteria > Bacillota > Clostridia > Tissierellales > Tepidimicrobiaceae > JAAZMA01. The sequence continues at coordinate 13,003 of JAAZMA010000180.1, read as the reverse complement.
ATCCTTAGTATCTCCAACTAAACCTATCATCATTTGTAGCCCTAAATTAAATCCTTGTTCCTTAATTAATTCTGCCGCCCTATATACATCCTTAACACTATGGCCTCTATAGGAGTTTTTTAATACTTCTTCATCTAAAGACTGTACACCCAATTCTATTGTATCCACAGAATATGTTTTAAGTATGTTTAAAATCTCTTCGTCAATATAATCAGGTCTTGTGGAAAGTCTAATTCCATTAATTATCCCTTTCTTTTTATATTTATAGGGTATAGATAGTAATTCTTTTTGAACATTTTTATCAATTCCTGTAAAACTACCGCCATAAAAGGCCACCTCTATGCTAATATCTCCTTTTGGAAAAGTTTCTAAATGTTCTTCTATAATATTTTTTACATCTACATCAGCAACATTAGTAGAAAGTCCAGTAATTTTTTTCTGATTACAGAAAATACAATCATGGGGACAGCCTAAATGGGGTACAAAAATTGGTATTATGAAATAATTTTTACTCAATTTTTTCACCCATTTTATATAATGCTTGTTTAGCAGCCATTTGCTCTGCTTCTTTTTTGTTTCTACCAATTCCTTTCCCTATGATTTTATTTTCTACAATCACATTCATATAGAATTTTTTATTATGGTCTGGACCTATTTCCTTTTCTACTATATACTCAATTTTTGATTTTGTACTTTTCTGAAGTATTTCTTGAAGATAAGTTTTGTAATCAATAAATAAATTCCCCTTTGAAATTGCATAAATAACTTCTTCTTCAAAGGAATCTATTAAAAATTTCTTTGCTGCATCTAATCCGCCATCAAGGTATATGGCACCTATTAAAGCTTCAAAAGCGTCTGCTAATATTGAATCTCTATTTCTTCCTCCAGTAATTTCTTCTCCTTTTCCTAATAATAAATAGTCTCCCAAATCAATTTTTCTAGCCGCAAAGGCCAAAGATGATTCACAAACCACTGTAGCCCTTCTTTTAGTTAAGTCTCCCTCAGGGAAATTAAGAAAACGATGATATAAATATTCAGAAACAATTAAACTTAATACCACATCTCCCAAGAATTCCAATCTTTCATTGTTTTCATATGATTTCATTTTGTTTTCATTAACATAAGAACTATGAGTTAATGAATTGTTTAATAATCCTATGTTTTCGAAATCATATTTAATATTTAATTGTATTTTTTTTAAACTCTTCAATCGTTTAGGTGGAATATTCACCATATTACCTCCAAAATTATTATTTATTCTCATTAGGCCATAGTTTAAGGCCTAATGATTTATTTAATTATTTTATTAATATAATTAACAGCATCTCCTACAGTGTTAATATTCTCCACTTCTTCGTCTTCTACTTCTAAATCAAATTCATCTTCTAAAGACATTATTAATTCTACTAGGTCTATGGAATCAGCATTTAAGTCATCTCTAAATGATGTTTCCATTGAAATATTATCCTCTTCAATATTAAATTGTTCCACAATTATATTTTTAATTTTTTCATATACCATATTGTTTACCTCCATTTATTTAAAACTTAATATTTTTTTCAATTATTTCTATTATATTATTATCAGAAAAAGTTTTTACTTGTCTAATTGCATTTTTAATTGCAAAAGCATCAGAGCTTCCATGAGCTTTTACTACTGGTTTTTTTAAGCCTAGTAATGGAGCACCACCATATTCTCTATAATCTAAATTATCTTTAAAAGATTTTAATTGGGATTTTAACATTAAAGCACCAAGTTTTGATTTAAAAGAACTTGTGAACTCATCTTTTAAAGCAGAAAACATGGTTATTGCCATCCCCTCTGTTAGTTTTAATATAGTATTTCCCATAAACCCATCACATACTATGACATCTGCAATTCCTTCAGGTATATCTCTAACTTCTACATTACCAATAAAATTTAAATTAGAATCTAATAATAATTTATAAGCTTCTCTTACTAAGGCATTGCCTTTACCTTCTTCTACACCTATATTAGCCAAACCTATAGTTGGTGATTTTACTCCTAAAACTTGTTCACTATAAATAGAACCCATAGTAGCAAATTGCAACAAATATTCTGGCTTTGAATCTACATTAGCTCCTATATCTAGCATAAAAGAAAAACCCTTCCTAGTAGGATAAACTGTGGCTAAAGCTGCCCTTTCTACACCTTTTATTCTTTTAACTATGAAAAGTCCTCCTGCAAGTAATGCTCCTGTATTACCAGTAGATACAAAGCCATCTCCCTCCCCTTTAGCCAAAGCCTCTAAACCTAATACCATTGATGAATTCTTTTTTCTCCTTATGGCAAGTACAGGTTCATCTTCATTACTTATATACTCCTCAGCATTTAGTATTTCAATAAAATCCCTTGGATAATTATATTTAGATAATTCTTTTTTTAATAAATCTTCCATCCCTACTAAAACTATATTTACCCCTAATTCATTTACTCCATCTATAGCCCCTTTAACTATTTCACCATATCCCTTATCACTGCCCATAGTATCTAGGATTATTTTCATAAACACCCTCCTTAAACAATAGCCATTGATATTAAATATAGTATATTATATATAAAAATGCAATATTAATAAAAAAAGATAGTGATGTTTTTTCACTATCTTTTATAATTAGTCCATATCAACTACTTTTTTACTCCTATAATATCCACAGGATGGACATACCCTATGAGGTAGTTTAGCCTCATGACATTGTGGACATTCTGATATTGTAACCTTTGGTAATTTATAAGAAGAAGCTCTTCTTTTATTTCTCCTAGTCTTTGAAGTTTTTCGCTTTGGTACTGCCAAATAAAACACCTCCTTATTCTTCAGAAAAAAGTTCCTTAAGCTTTTCAAATCGTGGATCTACATAATCTGATTCACAATTACATTGATCTTCATTGAGATTGGTCCCACATTCTGGACATAATCCCTTGCATTTCTCACTACATAAAGGCTTCATAGGAAGATTTAAAATAATTGTCTCTATTATTTCTTCAGTTAAATTTAATTTGTCTCCATTATAATAAATAAGATTATCTTCCTCCTCTTCGTTATCTAATTCAAATTTTTCTGCTAATTTTCCAGATAAAACTGCTTTGTCTTTATTTTCAAATAAATCTAGACAACGACCACAGGCCTCTTGATAATTATAATAAATATTAAGATGGACTAGTTTATCTCTTCCTACTTTATAAATATCTCCCTCATACTTAATAGGACTAGTAAGTTTAATATCCCTTCCATTAATATCTAAAGAGTCTAACTGTAGTTCCCCATCTAAGTGTAAGCTTTCTACATCCTTATTATGAAGATCATTTAAATTAATATCCATCTTATTCACCTCTTAAAATTACATACATTATTATATAAAGGAGGCATATATTTGTCAAGAAATATTATTTGCTTACTAACTCTAAAGTATCTCTTGCAATCATTAATTCTTCATTAGTTGGAATAACTAGTATGGCAGTAGAAATAATACTTCTACTAATTATAGATTCTTTTCCTCTTACTTTATTTCTTTCTTTATCTAACATAATACCTATGCATTCTAATCCTTCACAAATCTTTTCTCTAATATAAACAGAGTTTTCCCCTATACCTGCAGTAAATATTAAGGCATCTACATCACACATAACGGCTGTATATGCACCAATATATTTTCTTACTCTATTGGCAAATACATCTAAAGCTAATTGAGCTCTTTTATTCCCTGCCTCTGCTGCCTCTTCTAAATCTCTAAAATCACTACTAATTCCAGAAATTCCAAGAACCCCTGATTTTTTATTAAATAGTTCATTAGCCTCATCAAAAGTTAAATTTTCCTTTTCCATAATAAAAGGTATTATAGCTGGATCTAAGTCTCCTGATCTAGTTCCCATGGCTAAACCTTCTAATGGTGTAAAGCCCATACTAGTTTCTACAGATTTTCCTCCTTGTATAGCACATACACTGGCACCATTTCCTAAATGACATGATATAATATTTAAATCCCTAATATCTTTATCAAGAATCTCAGCTGCCCTTATGGCTACGTATTTATGGGAAGTTCCATGGAAACCATATTTTCTAATGCCATATTTTTCATATAATTCATAGGGCAGTGGATATATATAATTTGCCATAGGTATGGTTTGATGGAATGCAGTATCAAATACTCCAACCATCGGGGTGTTTGGCATTAATTCTTTACACGCTTCAATCCCCATTATATTTGGTGGATTATGAAGAGGTGCTAAATCAATACAATCATGTAAAGCTTCCATTACCTCGTCATCAATTACAACAGAAGATGCAAATCTTTCTCCACCATGAACTACCCTATGTCCCACTGCATTTATTTCATCCATAGATGAAATGGCACCATAATTTGAGTCAATTAAAGCATTAAGTACTAGTTCTAAAGCTTTTCTATGGTCATTCATAGTTTCTTTTATTATTACTTCTTCTTTGCCAGTTGTAGTATGTTTTACTTGTGAGCCTTCTATTCCAATTCTTTCAACTAATCCTTTTGCCAAAACTTCTTCATTATCCATATTGATTAGTTGATATTTTAAAGAAGAACTACCACAATTAATAATTAGAATATTCATTTTCATTCCTCCTATTTGTATACTTGTGTCAGTAATAATTTTATTATAGTTTTGTTAAAAAATCAACGATATTTTAATTCCACAAACTTATGTTATAATACTATTAATAATATAAGGAGTTGATTTTATGGGAGTATTAGCTATAGTAGCAGAATACAATCCCTTTCACTTGGGACATAAATATCATCTAGAACATTCAAAGTCATTGACAAATGCCAATTATTCCATTGCAATAATAAGTGGTTCCTTTGTACAAAGAGGTGAACCATCTTTAGTAGATAAATGGACTAAATCCAAAATGGCAATAGACAATGGGATAGATTTAGTAATTGAACTACCTTTTATATTTTCAACCCAATCTGCAGAGCTTTTTGCCTTTGGAAGTGTGTCCCTTTTAAACAGCTTAAACATTGTTAACTATATATCATTTGGCAGCGAATTAGGTGATTTAAAACCTTTACAAGAAATAGCAAATATTTTAGTAAAAGAGCCCCCATTTTTTAAAGAAAAATTGAAGGAATATTTAAATTTGGGAAATTCTTATGCAGTTTCTCGTAGCAATGCATTAGAGGACTATTATAAAATTTTAGAGAGCAATACTATAAATTCTAATAATATTCAAGAAATTTTAAAAATGTCCAACAATATTTTAGCCATAGAATATTTAAAATCCCTACAGATATTAAATAGTAATATTGAACCAATAACTATAAAAAGGATTGGTAGTTCCTATAAAGAAAATACTTTAGATAATAAAATATCCTCTGCCACTGGTATTCGTAATGCACTATTTTCCCAAAAAATAGATTCCGTTCAAGAATATTTACCTAATGAAAGTTACAAGCACCTAATTAATTATATCAATAATTATAATAATTTCAACACTTTAGATAATTATACCCAAATTATCCATTATTTATTGAGAATAAATGGGGAAAATGATCTAAAAGATATAATGGATGTAGAAACAGGTCTAGAAAATAGAATTGTAAACAAGGCATATAAATATAAAAATATAGAAGATTTAGTTAATAAAATATCTACTAAAAGATATGCTAAAACTCGAATTCAAAGAATTTTTATCCATCTTATGGCTGGATTAGATAAATGGACTTTTTATAAACTATTACCATACCATCCTACTTATATCAGAGTTTTAGGAGCAAATGATAAGGGTGTATTTTTATTAAAGAAAATAAAAGAAAAGTCAAATGTGCCTATAATCACAAAGTTTTCCCATTTTAAAAAATATAATAATCCTCATTTAAATAAAATTATATCTTTTGATAAAAAATCTACTGATTTATATTTCTTAGGAATAGATGATTTATATATGAATATGGATTATTACACAAGTCCATATATTAAAAATTGAAACATTAAAAAAGTTTAATATCATATAAAAGTATTAATAAAATATAATTAAGTAAGAGTTAAAAACCATATGTTTATAAAAAGAAAGGAGATACTTTATGAAAAAAAATCTTATAAATATGGTTTTCTTGCTAATTATATTATTACTTCTCATTGGCATTTTAATAAATCCTCAACTATCCTTAAAAGGCGCTACAGAAGGATTAATAACTTGGTTTAACATAGTTCTACCATCTTTATTACCTTTTTTTATAATTTCGGAAATTTTAATAGCCATTGGTTTTTTAGATATAATAGGAAATTTTTTAGAACCTTTAATGAGACCACTATTTAATTTGCCTGGCATTGCAGCTTTTCCCTTTTCCATGAGTATAATTTCTGGCTACCCTACAGGTAGTAAAATTGTCGCCAGTTTAAGAAAAGATAATTTAATAACAAAAACTGAAGGTGAACGAATGCTAGTATTGTCTAGCACCTCAGGTCCCCTATTTATGCTTGGAGCAGTAACAGTTGGAATGTTTAACAATCTTAAATTAGCTCCACTAATTTTATATCCCCATTACTTAGGGGCAATAACCATGGGCTTTTTATTTAGATTTTATAAACATAAAGATAATTTTATTAAAAAAAACAAAAAAAATTCAATTAAACTTGCTAAATTCAAAAAAAGAAGTTTTTTTAACAAAAACTATCCCCCCATTGGTTTTATATTAATGAATTCTGTAAAAAATAGTATGAATTCCATATTATTAATAGGGGGATTTATTATCTTTTACTCAGTTATAATTGAACTTTTATTTGCATCAAAACCATTTAGTTTAAATTATTATGTATTTCCTATAGATATAAATATTTTGCAGGGATTATTAGCTGGTATATTAGAATTAACAACAGGATGTAAAAAAATCACTTGTGCTAATGTGGATTTAATTACAAAAATAACTATTATTAATTTTATTATTGGATGGGGTGGTATATCTATTCATAGTCAAGTATTAGCTTTTTTATCTAATACAGATTTAAATGGTAGAATTTATATTATTGCAAAATTTTTTCATGGTATTCTATCTTCTATATATGGTGTAATTTTATACAAACTAAAATATAAAAAAATAATTGAAACAACTTTTTTTACAGATTTTAATACTATAGATTCAATATATTTTATAAAATGGCCTACAAATTTTATTAATTCCATAAAACTTTCCATATTAATAGTCCTATACTTATTTATATCATCTTTAATAATGATGTTAGTGTGGTATTTATTACGAAGGAAATAATTAATTGCCACCTCTTAATTCCTGCCTATTTTCATTTAAAATATCTATTATATTTTTTAAATTTTCTTGAGTTTCTAGTAAGATATTATCTGCATATTCTAATGCCCCTAGACGAATTTCTTTAGCATTATTTTGCGCTTTTGTAGTTATTTCCTCCGCTCTTCTAATAGCTTCTTTTGTTATTTCATCCTGCTCTATTAGTTCTTCTATTCTAAGCTCTACTTCATCTAATAAAGTATCTGCTTCTTTTTGAGCCTCAGCTAATATTCTCTGTCTTTCTTCTTTAATCCAAGTTGCTTGTTTTATTTCATCAGGAAGTCTTAATCTTATTTCACTAATAATGCTATATATTTCATCTGCATCCACAATTACTTTAGACGAAAAAGGCATTGTGGAACTGGTTTCTAATATATCTTCAATTTCTTCAATTAATTTTAATATATCCATTATATTACTAAACCTCCTTTATTTTTTCCTTCAATGCTATTTCCACAATCTCTGGTACAAAACAAGAAATATTGCCACCAAACATAGCAACTTCTTTTACGATACTGGAGCTAAGATAGGCATATTTACCTCTTGCTACCATAAAAAAAGTTTCTATTTCCTCTTCTAATTTTTTATTTACTAAAGCCATTTGCATTTCATATTCAAAATCTGAAACAGCTCTTAGTCCTCTAATCATAGTTGTACAGTTTTTTTCTTTAGCATAATCTACTAATAGTCCTGAAAAAGTATCTACTTCCACATTGTCGTATTTTTCTAATACTTTTTCTAACAATTTTACCCTTTCTTCTATGGTAAACAAATTTTTTTTCGATTTGTTATTTAAAACTGAAACTACAATTTTATCAAATTTTTTTGAACATCTATCAATAATATCTAGATGTCCATAAGTTACAGGATCAAAGCTTCCAGGATATATTACTACCATAATCATGCCTCCTTATTGTAAGTATAAAATGTCAATACTTTATTACCATAATTTCTTATATCTGTTTTTTCTAATCCATATAATATATTTGGCAAATCTAAAGCTTTTTTATGTTCTAATATTAAAATAGCATTATTATTTAATATATTTGCTTTTAAAATACTTTTCATAGATTTTTCAATTAAATTTCCCCCATAAGGAGGGTCAATATATATGTAATCAAATTTTATATCTTCCCTTCCTAAAAATTTAATACTCTTTATTGAATCTCCCTTTATAATCTTGGACTTTTTCAAAAAATTTGTATGAATTAAATTTTCTTTTATGGTTTTTATGCTTAAACTAGAATTATCTATAAAATAGGCCATTTTAGCCCCTCTACTTAAAAATTCTATACCTATAGAACCTGAACCAGCAAACAAATCTAATACCATACTATTATTATCTATATCTCCTAATATATTAAATAAAGACTCTTTTACTCTGTCTTCAGTAGGTCTAGTATCTTTTCCCTTTGGAGCTTTTAATTTAAACCCTTTTTTATCACCTGATATTACCCTCAAGAAATCACCTCTATATTCTACAATATATTTTATCATATTTTAGGGAAAAATTAATAGTATTAATTAAAAATTAATTCATCAATTTGATCTTTAAACATAGAAATAATGTTTTGTCTTAAAAAGAAATGCTTTTCATCTAATAATAAAGCATCTTCTTTTAAAATTTCCTTTGCTTTTTTTTGTGCTAATTTTAATATTTCCATATCTGTAAAAAGATTTGCTACTTTTAAATCTGGAATACCATGTTGTTTTGTGCCGAAAAATTCTCCAGGCCCTCGTAATTCTAAATCTCTTTCGGAAATGTAAAAACCATCAGTAGAATTTTGTAATATTCTCATACGTTCTCTAGAAATACGACTATTGCTTTCATTAATTAGTATGCAATATGATTGATACTCTCCTCTACCTACTCTACCTCTAAGTTGATGTAATTGTGCTAAACCAAATCTTTCTGCATTAAAAATAACCATGATATTAGCATTTGGTACATTTACTCCTACTTCAATTACCGTAGTAGAAATTAAAATATCTATTTTACCTTTTTTAAATTCTTCCATTATTTTTTCTTTTTCCCTAGCTTTCATTTTTCCATGTAATAATCCCACATTGAAATCTTTATAAACTCCATTTTTAAAAGACATATATAAGCTTTCAGCAGAATTAATATTTAATTTTTCACTTTCTTCAACTAAAGGTGCAACTATATAAGCCTGCCTTCCATCTAAAACTTGCTTTTTAACAAAATTATTCACCCTATTTACCATATTTGGATTTACAGCATAAGTTTCTATTTTTTTTCTACCTGGTGGTAATTCATCTATAATTGAAATATCCAAGTCTCCATATAAAATTAAAGCTAAGGTTCTAGGAATTGGAGTTGCAGTCATAACTAAAGTATCTGGATTTTTTCCCTTTTGACTTAATACAGCTCTTTGTTTTACACCGAATCTATGTTGTTCATCTGTTATTGCTAAACCTAAATTTTTAAATTCCACATTTTCCTGTATAACTGCATGGGTTCCTATTAATATATCTATATCTCCTGATTTTAGTTCTTTTAATATTCTTTCCTTTTCCTTTAGAGATAAGGATCCTACTAATAGTTGGCAATTAATATTGTAGCCTTTAAAAAACTTAGATATGGATTCATAATGTTGAGTTGCTAGTATTTCAGTAGGTGCCATCATTACAGATTGATAGCCAGACTTTACAGCTTTAAACATAGACAGCACTGCCAAAATAGTTTTACCTGAACCTACATCCCCTTGTATTAATCTATTCATTGGAACATTTTTTTCCATATCTTCTTCTATTTCTTTAAATACCCTTTTTTGTGCAGAAGTCAAGTTAAAAGGTAATTTACTAACAAAGCTTTCCAGTTCTTCTATATGGGGAAATTTTATTCCCTCTTTCATTTCCTTTGTCCTAGATTTAATAATAAATAATCCTAATTGTAAAGTGAGCAATTCTTCAAAAGCTAATCTCTTTCTAGCTTCCATATAATCTGACTTCGTCTTTGGAAAATGGATGTTTAAGATTGCTTCTTCAATTGACATTAAATCTAATTCTTTCCTAATGTAATAAGGAAGAACTTCAGGCATTTTATCTCCATAGCCTTTAATAGCATTGTTCATTATATTTAACATCTCATTATTTGTTAGACCAGCAGTTAATGAATATATAGGCACTATATTTCCTACTTTATTCCCTTTTTCTCTATCAATAATAGGATTTACAATTTGGATTTCTCCTCCAAATTTATTAATTTTTCCATTTACTAATATTTTATCTCCTATTTTAATTTGATTTGCCATATAATCCTGATTATACCAAATTAAATAACCATGACCAGTTTTATCTCTAACTGGAATTTTTAAAATAGATAAGTTTCTTCTAGGTTTAATTTTTGAAGGATAACCATATACTTCTACATATAAACTGATTTTCTCTCCCTCTTGAACTTGATTTATATTGCTTATCTTAGATCTATCATCATATTCCCTAGGAATATAGTACAATAAATCCTTTATTGTGTATATATTTAATTTTTTTAATTTATTCCCTCTCTTAGGCCCTACTCCTTTTATATATTGTATCTTCATCTGTAATCTCTCCATTCAAACGAAATTCCCTACCTTAAGGTAGGGAATTATTACTCTATTGAAAATATATAATAGTATAAAGGTTGACCACCAAAAACTACCTCAATATCATAATCTTCAAATTCCTCTTGAATTTTTTCAGACAATTTTATAGCATCCTCTTCTTCTACATCGCTACCATAAAACATTGTTATTAATGAAGAATCATCATCTACAATTTTTTTAATTAATTCAAAAGATACATCTTCTATATTATCTCCTATAGATAAAATATCATCTTTCTGTATTCCAATTATATCATCTTTTTTAATTTTAATATCATTATATTCAGTATCTCTAACGGCAAATGTTACTTGCCCTGTTTTAACATAGGTTATAGCTTCTTCCATGTTCTGGAAATTGTCCTCTACATTTAACTCTGGATCAAAAGATAATAAAGCAGTTACCCCTTCTGGTATAGTTTTGGTTGGAAATACATAAACATTTTTATTGCTTAATTCTTTTGCTTGATCTGCTGCTAATACTATATTACCATTATTAGGTAATATAATTATGTTTTCTCCATCTACTTCATTTACTGCATTAAAAATATCTTCAGTACTAGGATTCATAGTTTGGCCACCTGGAATAATATAATCTACATTTAACTCCTTAAATACTTTATCTAAACCTTCACCTATAGAAACAGTAATAATTCCATATTTCTTCTTAGGAGCATTTTTTTTCTCATTAATAAAATCTTCTTCTTTCGCCACTACATGCCTATGTTGATACCTCATATTATCTATTTTAATATCATTTAATTCTCCTAATACTAAAGCTTTTTCCAAGACTTCTCCTGGATTATTAGTGTGTATATGAACTTTAATTAAGCCTTCCCCACCAACTACTAATAGAGAATCACCAAAAGTTGCCATTTGTTCTCTAAATTTATCTATTTCCTTATGATCAGTATTTATCATAAATTCGGTACAATAACCATATTTAATATCACTGGTATCAATATCTTGAACTACAGGTTTTTCTACTATGGTTATTTCTTTATAATCTTCTAATTTATAATCATCTTTACCAGTAATTCCATTTAGAGCACCAACTAAAACGTACATTAGGCCCTTACCACCTGCGTCTACTACTCCTGCTTGTTTCAAAACAGGTAACATCTCAGGAGTTTTATTTAATACCTTATTTCCTTCTTCTATAACTTTTTCCATAAATAAAACTATATCTTTTTCAGCTTTACAAATGCTTAATGCATAATCAGCACAACCTCTAGCCACAGTTAATATGGTACCTTCTGTAGGTTTCATAACTGCATTATAAGCAGTGTCAGAAGCTAATTTAAAAGCCTTTGCTAAATCTTCAGTATTAACTAATTCCTTATCCTTTAATCCATTGGCAAATCCTCTAAATAATTGGGATAGTATAACTCCTGAATTACCTCGGGCACCCATTAGAGAACCGTGACTTGCTGCTACTGCCACTTTTCCAGCACTATACTCCTCTAGATCTAAAATTTGTTTTAATGAAGCTTTCATAGTTAAAGACATATTTGTACCTGTATCCCCATCTGGAACTGGAAATACATTCAATGTATCAACCTCTTCTTTATTATCATCTAGAAAATGTGTTGCACCAATAAATGCTTTTTTTAACATTACACCATCTATATTTTCATACTTCAATTGTAGTACCTCCTTAAACTACTTTTCTACCCTAATGCCTTGAACATATACATTGATTTTTTTTACTGTTAGGCCTGTTAGGTTTTCTACATTGAATTTGACCTTTTCAATAATATTTTCCGCCACTATGGATATACGTATGCCATATTGTAATATAACGTGTAAATCTATTTCTACTTCATGCCCTTTTGTATATATTTTAACACCCTTAGATAAATTATCCCATTTTAATAATTCAAAAAATCCATCGGTTGCATTTTTACTAGCCATACCTACAATACCATAGCTTTCCATGGCAGAAAGTCCAGCTATTGTTGCAATCACATTATCTTCTACATTTATATAGCCGTATTCATTATTTGTTTTTGCTGGCATAAACTTCGCCTCCTTATCGTAAAATTCCTTTATGAATATATATTACCTTAAAATAGTAAATAGTTCAACCAATACTTGTCTTATT
>JAAZMA010000235.1 GCA_012799055.1 Tissierellia bacterium | reverse complement strand
TTAAGTGTAAATGATGTGGCAGTTACCATAGCAGATAAAAAGTATTATATTGATTTCATTAAAAGTAAAGGGGTACCTCAGCTTGTAAATGCAGGAGATATTATTCCAGAGGGTACTGTGGTTAAAGAATGTATGGATACTAATAAAAAAATTATAAGAAAAGTGCCTAGTGATGTATTAGGCTTTCCCTATATAGCTTCAGGTATACCAATAGTAGAAGATGGAGAAATAGTGGGAGCAGTTTCTTTTGTAACTCCATTGGATAAACAAGAAAAACTTTTGGAACTATCAGAAACTTTATCTACTAATCTTGAAGAATTAACTAGTACATCCCAGGTAATGGAAGATGCTGCTGAAGAATTATCTAATATTGCCAGTTCAGTAGATAAGGTTACAAATAAATTGAATGCAAATATAGATGCAACAGACAATATTATAGATATGATTCAAGGAATATCTAAACAAACTAATCTTTTAGGATTAAATGCAGCCATAGAGGCAGCAAGGGTAGGAGTCCAGGGAAGGGATTTGGTATAGTGGCTGAGGAAATAAGAAAGCTTGCCATAGAAAGTGCAGAGTCTGTTAAAAATATAGAAGAAATATTATTAGAAATTAAAGCTTCTTCTTCAGATCAAAATAAAATAATAGAAGAAATACAAAATATAGTAAATGGTCAAAAAGAAGCAGCTGCAACTATAAATAGTAGTATTCAAGAATTATATGCAGGTGTAAATGTAATTGTAGAACATGCTAGAAGTTTAAGTGGTGAATAGGAAGAAAATGAAGAACTTTGTTTAAAAATAAACTATTATAAAACATTTGCAATATTAGCTAATATTATGTATATTTATATATGTACATATTGATTATATATTATTAATAAATTTATAAAACAACAACTAAAATGGAATTTAGAAACTTCAATAAATAGAGGTGCTAGCCTTGAGTAAAAAAAATAATAAAAATATCTATAAAAATTTAGCCTTAATTACTCAAATAGGCCTATCCATTATAACCCCAATTTTATTGGGGGTATATTTAGGTGGATTATTAGATAAAAAGCTAAAGACCAATATGGTATTTACATTAATATTTATTGTATTAGGGGCTGGAGCAGGTTTTTTGAATTTATTTAAACTTATTGACAAAGATTAAATACATAGGATGTGAAAAAATGTTAGGTGATGAGAATATTATTGAAATAATAATTAAAAGAACTATTATATTATTACTTATTCTAGTTGGAATAATTCTCATAACCGTAAAAGAACCAAAACCCTATGCTTTAGGCTTAATATTTGGCACCTTAGTTGGGATTTTGACCTTTATGCTAATGGGAAAATCCGCAGAAAAGGCAGTTACTATGACACCTGATAGAGCCTATAGTTATACTGTTAGGCAATATTTTTTACGAATGTTTATTTATGGCTTAGTCTTAGTAATAGGAGCACTAGCAGATTATTTAAGTTTTCTAACAGTGGCTATAGGATTACTTATGACTAAAACAGTTATTGTTTCTTTGGCAATTTTTGATTATTTAAAAGATAAATTTAAATAAATCTTAATCACATTTAGAAAATTTGTTATACTATTAATTAGGGATTTTGGAAAGGAGGTTAGAAAATTTGACAATAGAATTTGTGGTAAATATAGCTGGTAAAGCTTATACTATTCCTGAAACTGTTGTGAATGCGTGGATAATTGTAATTGCATTATTAATATTTGCAGCCATAGTAAATAGTAAAATTAAGAAATCAAATATAAATGAAAAACCCTCAAAATTTTTAAATGTGATTGAAATGTATGTGGAAATGATAAATAATCTAGTCAAGGATACTATGGGAGAAAAACATCTAGAATTTGCTCCCTATATATTAACACTTATGACTTTTTTACTATTTGCCAATTTAATAGGCTTAATAGGCTTTGCACCACCTACATCAGACTATAGTGTAACACTAACATTGGCATTAATCACTTTTACTTTGACACAATACTATGGTTTGAAAAACAGTGGTTTCATTGGATATTTAAAGGGATTTACTGAACCTATAGCCCTTTTGACTCCGCTGAATATTATAGGAGAGTTAGCTAATCCAATATCCCTATCTTTCCGTTTATTTGGGAATGTATTGGCAGGGGTATTAATTATGACTTTGTTTTATCATGCTGTGGGCTTTTTAGCCCCAATTGTAGCACCGCCATTTCATGCATATTTTGACGTATTTTCAGGTGTTTTGCAAAGTTTTATATTTACCATGTTAACCATGGTGTTTATAGGTGGTAATTTAGATTAATTTTTTTAAAATTTGGGAGGAGGAAAACAAATGTTACAAGGAATAACTAGTGAAGCTTTTATTTTAGGATGTTCAGCAATAGGAGCAGGTATTGCAATGATAGCAGGTTTAGGACCTGGGATTGGTCAAGGTCGTGCAGCAGCAGCAGGTGCTGAAGCAGTAGGTAGACAACCAGAAGCAGCAGGTGAAATTACTAGAACTATGCTTTTAGGTCAAGCAGTAGCAGAGACAACTGGTATTTACAGTTTATTAATTGCTATAATACTTCTATTTGTTAGACCACTATTAACAGCATATGTAAACTTAGGATTGTAATTGGGAGCCTTAGGGCTCCTCTTGAAATAACCTCATGAGAAGGAGGCTTTTGAATGATAGAAATAGATGTAAAAGTCATACCAGAATGGATATCTATGCTCTTGACTTTAGGAGCATTTTTAGTATTGCTATTTGGACTTAAGAAATTATTATATGAACCAGTTTCAAATACCTTAAATAAAAGACAAGATAATATTCAAAAAAATATAGATGAAGCTAAAGTGGCTAGAGAAGAAGCTTTTCAATTAAAATCCCAATATGAAGCTAAAATTCAAGAGGCCAAAAATGAATCTCAGACTATTATAGAGAATGGCAGAAGGCGAGGAGAAGAAGTACGAGAAAATATAATATTAGAAGCTAAAGATGAGGCAAAGAATATATTAGATAAGGCTAAAAGGGAAATAGAAGTAGAAAAGGAAAAAGCCTTAATGGAAGTACAAAAAGAAACAGGAGAAATGGCTGTATTAATCGCCTCTAAAATAATAAATGAAAAATTAGATTTAGCTTCTCAACAGGATTTAATTGACAAATTTGTTGATGAGGTAGGTACATCTAAATGGCAAAATTAGTAGGTAATAGATATGCTAATGCTTTATTTGAAGCTGGTTTAGAATTAAATAAATTAAAGGAATTTCAAAAGGATTTTGCTTTTGTTCTAGATATTTTAGAAAAAGAACCTAAAATAGAAATAATCCTTTCTCATCCAAAGATTTCAAAAAATGAGAAAAAGGATTTATTAAACAATATATTTGGTAAAACTATATCTCAAGAGATGTTAAATTTTCTGTACATTATAGTAGATAAAAGAAGAGAGAGATATTTAATAGAAATAGCCAAAGAATTTAATAAATTGTTTAATGAATATGAAAATATTGTGGAGATTACTGCCATTACAGCAGTACCAATGAATAAGGATTCTCAAGAAAAGTTAAAAGTAATTCTTGGGAACAAGATGAATAAAAATATAATTTTGAAAAATCTTGTAGATCCTAGCATATTAGGTGGGGTACTTTTAAAAATTGAAAACAAAATTATAGATGGAAGTATAAAATCTCAATTGGAAAATGTTGAAAGAACTATAAAAACAGGAACATTATAGGAAAGCTGGGGTGATTATATGGAGTTAAGACCAGAAGAAATAAGTTCAGTTATAAAGGAACAAATAAAAAATTATGAAAAGAAATTAGATATGGTAGATGTGGGGACTGTTATCCAAGTAGGAGACGGTATAGCGAGAATCCACGGATTAGAAGGGTGTATGGCTGGAGAATTAATTGAATTTCCAGGTGAAGTTTATGGTATGGCCCTAAACTTAGAAGAAGATAATGTAGGTTGTGTACTTTTAGGTTCTGATAAGAATATTAAAGAAGGGGACACAGTTAAAAAGACCAATAGAATAGTAGAAGTACCTGTTGGGGATATAATGATTGGTAGAGTAGTTAATGCTCTAGGCCAGCCTATAGATGGAAAAGGGCCTATTAATGCTACTAAATTTAGACCAATTGAAAGAATAGCCCCTGGAGTTATTACTAGAAAATCAGTAGATGAGCCACTACAAACAGGGATAAAATCCATTGACTCTATGTTCCCCATAGGAAGAGGACAGAGGGAATTAATTATTGGAGATAGGCAAACTGGAAAAACTGCATTGGCAATAGACACTATAATAAATCAAAAAGACCAGGATGTAATATGTATATATGTAGCCATTGGACAAAAGAAATCTACAGTTGCTCAAATAGTAGATGTATTTGAAAAACAAGGTGCTATGGATTATACTATTGTAGTTTCCGCTACTGCTAGTGAATTGGCACCATTACAATATATTGCACCCTATGCAGGAGTTAGTATGGGTGAAGAGTTTATGGATAATGGCAAGGATGTATTAATAGTATATGATGATTTGTCTAAACATGCTATAGCCTATAGGGCAATGTCATTACTATTAAGAAGACCACCAGGAAGAGAGGCCTATCCAGGAGATGTATTCTATTTACATTCAAGGCTTTTAGAAAGATCAGCTAGATTATCAGAAGAATATGGTGGGGGCAGTATTACTGCATTACCAATTATAGAAACTTTGGCAGGAGATATTTCAGCCTATATTCCAACTAATGTTATATCTATTACTGATGGGCAAATATTTTTAGAAACAGACCTATTCTTTGCAGGACAAAGACCAGCTATTAATACTGGACTTTCCGTATCTAGAGTAGGGGGAGCTGCTCAAATTAAGGCAATGAAAAAGGTAGCAGGTAGTTTAAAATTAGAATTGGCCCAGTACAGGGATTTAGCAGCCTTTGCTCAATTTGGTTCAGAATTAGATAAGGACACCAGAGAAAGATTAGCACAAGGGGAAAGGATTATGGAAATACTAAAACAACCACAATACAATCCTGTTCCCGTAGAACATCAAGTTATAATATTGTATGCAGTACTTAATAAATATCTTTCAGACATACCAGTAAATGAAATAAGTCAATTTGAAAAGGACTTTCTACTTTTTGTAGACAATAATTATCCTGAAATAGTAAATTCCATAAGAGAAACCAAAGATTTAACAGAAGATACAGAAAAGAAAATCGTAGAAGCCATAGAAGAATTCAAGAAAAGTATGTAATTATACAATGAACAACTGACAATGGACAATTGTGGAGGCGGTTTTTGGTCCCTATAAAGATTAAAAAGCTAGGCCAAAATAATTGTCAATTGAAAATCGGGGGTGAATAAATGGCTGAATCAACACGGGATATTAAAAGAAGAATAAGAGGGATTTCCAATACTAGGCAAATTACAAAGGCCATGGAATTAGTAGCCTCAGCAAAGTTAAGAAGGGCTAGGGAACAAATGGGAAAGTCTAGACCTTATTATAATACAGTATATAAAAATATACAAAAAGCCATATTATGTGCAGAAAATATAAAACATCCCTATTTAGAAACTAGGGATGTGGAAAATTCTCTTTATGTAGTAATAACTGCTGATAGGGGCTTAGCTGGAGGATACAATTCCAATATTATTCGAAAAGTAGAAAATGAAATACAAGATAAAAAAGATAGTTCTTATTTAATAACAGTTGGCTTAAAGGGAAGAGATTATTTTAAAAGAAGAGGCTATAATGTAGTGGGAGAATTTGTAGGTATGACTGAGGAGCCAAGTTTTTCCCATGCGAAGGATATTGGAAAAGTTGTAATGGATATGTATAGAAATAAAGAAATAGATGAAGTAATAATAGTATTTACTGAATTTATAACTACCATTTCCCAGGACATAAAAATGTTAAAATTACTTCCCAATGAAGCCATAAAGGAAAATGTAGATGGGAAAGGTTCAGTAGTGGAATTTGAACCTTCTCCAGAGGAAGTACTAGATTATTTAATTCCAAAATATATTGAATCTGTAATATATGGTGCATTAATTGAGTCTTCTAGTAGTCAACAGGGAGCCAGAAGAACTGCTATGGAGTCTGCAACAGATAATGCAGATGAAATGATAGAGGAATTACAATTAAGCTATAATAGGGCACGTCAAGCTGCTATTACAGCAGAAATATCAGAAATT